>JAUIEZ010000078.1 GCA_030429665.1 Gammaproteobacteria bacterium
ACGAGCACGAGGAAGAACACGAGCACGAGGAAGAACACGAGCACGAGGAAGAACACGAGCACGAGGAAGAACACGAGCACGAGGAAGAACACGAGCACGAGCATGAGCAGCGACACTCGGACATCGACGCTACGTGGTCGTTTCATTGTGACTCGCCGGACGCCCTCGGTGCCATCGGCGTAAAGCTGTTCGAACGATTCGAAGGCTTCGAGTCGATCGACGTGCAACTCGTCGCGCCCGGCGGACAGCATGCCTTGACGCTGACACCGGGCGACGCGGAGATCTCCTGGTAGCGCTGATCGACCGCCGGGCCGGCTACAATTGAGCCTTCTTCTCCGATCCACCGAATCACCGATTCCGCATCCATGCCGGAGCAGACCGTCGTCGACATCGAGAACCTTGTATTCGGTTGGCGTGAGCGCGAGCCTTTGCTCGACATCGCCTCGCTCAAGGTGGAGGCGGCAAGCCGGGTATTCGTACAGGGGCCGAGCGGCTGCGGAAAGAGCACGCTGCTCAATTTGCTCGGTGGCGTGATCACGCCGCGGAGCGGCCGACTGCGGGTGCTCGGCAAGGACATCGCACGCATGCGCTCGGCCAACAGGGACCGGTTTCGCGCCGACAACGTAGGATTCATTTTTCAGCAGTTCAACCTGGTTCCCTACCTGGGCGTGATCGACAACGTGTTGCTGGCGGCGCAGTTTTCGCCGGCAAGACGCGCGCGTGCCGCGCGCGTGAACGGCCTGCGCCAGGCGGCACAGGACCTGCTGTCACGCCTTGGATTGCGCCCCGACGCCAGCGATGCCCGCGTGACCGAACTGAGCGTCGGCCAGCAGCAGCGCGTGGCCGCCGCGCGCGCCCTGTTCGGCGACCCGGCGCTGGTCATCGCCGACGAACCCACCTCGTCGCTCGACGCCGGTCATCGTGCCGCCTTTCTGGAACTGCTCGACGACGCCTGCCGCCGCAGCGGCGCCACGCTGGTATTCGTCAGCCATGACGAATCGCTCGCATCGGGATTCGATCGTCGTATCTCGCTGCCCGACATCAATCGCGCATCGAGCGCGGGAGGCTCGGCGCCGTGACTCTCACCCGCCTGGCCTCGTTCAGCCTGCGCAATCGACTGTTCACGTCCGTGCTCACCGCATCGACCATCGCCCTGAGCGTTTTCCTGCTGCTCGGCGTGGAGCGCGTGCGCACGGAGACCCGCGAGGGGTTTACCAACACCATATCGGGCACCGACCTCATCGTCGGCGCGCGCAGCGGCCCGATCCAGCTGCTGCTGTACTCGGTGTTCCATATCGGCAACGCCACCAACAATATTTCCTGGGAAAGCGTCCAGGACATCAAGTCGATGCGCGGCGTCGAATGGGTGGTGCCGCTGTCCCTGGGCGATTCCCACCGCGGCTACCGCGTGGTCGGTACCACGGAGGCGTATTTCGAGCGCTTTCGCTACGCGCGCGACCAGGCGCTGCGGTTCGAGTCGGGTCGCGCGCCAAAGGACCTGTACGAGGCGGCGGTCGGCGCCGAGGTGGCGCGCTCGCTCGGCTACCGGCCCGGCGCCGAGATCGTTATCGCGCATGGCACCGGCTCCGCGGGCGTTCTCGACCACGACGACAAGCCGTTCGTGGTCAGCGGCGTACTCGCCGCGACCGGCACGCCGGTGGACCGCTCGGTGATCGTGTCACTCGAGGCCATCGAAGCGATACACGTCGGTTGGGAGCGCGGCGTGCCCATGCCGGGCCGCACTGTCAACGCCGAGCAGACGCGCGCCATGGACCTCACGCCCGAGGCGGTCACCGCGCTGCTGGTCGGGCTCACCGCGAAGATCCACACCTTCAAGGTTCAACGCGCCGTCAACGAGTACCCGGCCGAACCCCTGCTCGCGGTTCTGCCGGGCGTCGCGCTGCAGGAACTGTGGGGGGTCATGTCGGTCGCCGAGGGCGCCCTGCTTGCCGTGTCGGTCATGGTGGTACTGGTCGGCGTCAGTGGTATGATGACCGCGTTGCTGACCGGCCTCAACGAGCGCCGCCGGGAGATTGCCGTATTGCGTTCGGTGGGCGCGCGGCCGATTCACGTCATGGCATTGCTGGTGATGGAGTCGGCCCTGTTGACCGTGGCGGGCATCGTCGTCGGCATCCTGTTGCTGTACGCGGCCAATGCGGCGGCCGCGCCGTTGCTCGAATCGCGCCTCGGTATTCACCTGTCGTGGCGCGTGCTTTCGTTTCGGGAATGGATCATGATTGCCTGCGTATTCGGTATTTCTCTTGCGGCCGCCGTGGTACCCGGTTACCGGGCCTACCGCTACTCGCTGGCTGACGGGTTGTCGATCAGGATATGAAAAGCACGTTGCTCGGGATCGTTCTGACCCTGCTGCTGGTGTCCGGTTGCACCGGGGACCAGCAGACGGCGGAGGTCGACACGGAGGCGGTGCGCGAGCTGGAATGGGATGATCTCATGCCCGACGACTACGATCCGTCGAAGCTGTTGCCCGACGTGGACGTGGACCTGCTGAGCGACGACGGTGAACAGGCCGAGCGCTACATGCGCATGCTGCGCGAGATGTGGGATTCGGCGCCGGTGGTGCCCGACCTGGACGGTCAGAAGGTGAAGATACCGGGCTTCGTGGTACCGGTGGAATACGACGAAAAGCAGGTGTCGAGTTTTCTCCTGGTGCCCTATTTCGGTGCCTGCATCCATGTGCCGCCGCCGCCGTCCAACCAGGTCGTGCATGTCGATACCGGTGGCTACGGTCCCGACCCGGGACAACTATGGGACCCGGTGTGGGTGATCGGCCGACTCAGCACGGAACACGTCAGTTCCGGGCTCGGCGAAGCCGGCTATCGCCTGGACGCCGAACGCATCGAGCCCTACGTCGATCCCGCGCAACAAAGCGGCGGTTGACTGAAGGTTCCGGTGCCCGCGACGTGGCGCCCGGTCACGTCCGACGCGCACGTCGAACCGCGGCCTTCTAGGCGGCGATGTCGAATTGTCCTGCCAGCTTCCTGTAATCATTTGACGAAATTTTTGTGACATAATCATTTGTCCTCGATCCCGGCGCGCCGCGAGAACCGGAAGGCGGCCGCCGACACAACCCACAAGGGCGGCCGATCTTGACAACCACCACCGATGCCCCGAGAAGCGCCACGGTGTTCGCGTTCTCGTCCATCGCGCACTTTTTCGTGCACCTGTGCCTCGCGTTCTACTTCGTTATCGTGCTGTCCCTGGAACGAAGCTGGGCGCTTCCGTACCACGAGCTGGTGAGCCTTTGGACACTGGGCTCACTCATGGTCGGCCTCGCCGCCCTGCCGGCGGGCATGGTCGCCGACCGCTTCGGCGCCCCCGGCATGATGGTCGCGTATTTCCTCGGCATGGGCGGTTGCAGCATCGGCGCGGGTCTTTCCGGCGGCACCACGTCATTGCTGCTGTGGCTCACCGGCATCGGCGTTTTCGCCGCCATTTACCACCCGGTCGGCATTCCCTGGCTGGTTCGCAACACGCCCGGCGCGCGCGGCAAGGCGCTGGCGATTAACGGCATCTTCGGCTCCTTCGGCGGCGCCGCGGCGGGCCTGGTCAGCGGCGTGTTGATCGACGCGATCAACTGGCGCGCCGCGTTCATCGTACCCGGGGTGCTGATCGTCGCCGCAGGTGTGGTCATGTTGGCGATGATGCGCCGGGGCAAGGTCCTGGACCGGGACGTGTCCGCCACCGCCGAGGCCGGCGACGGTTCGCCCGCCGCGCGCGTGTTCGCGTTGCTCATGGTGAGCATGTTCGTCGGCGGGTTGCTGTTCAACGGCACGCAGACGGCCTTGCCGAAGATGTTCGAGTTGCGCGGCGGTGACCTGGCCGGTGACGGGCTCGCCGGCATCGGCATGCTGGTGGCCGCGGTGTACGTGCTTGCCGGGTTCATGCAGCTCGTCGGCGGCCACCTCGCCGACCGCCTCCCGCTGAAGGTCGTCTATGCCGCGGCGGTGGGATTGCAGGTGCCCTTGTTGTGGATCGCGTCGTCGCTGGCGGGCGCGTCGTTGGTGGTCGTCGCCACCCTGATGGTGATGGCCAACACCAGCGCGCTGCCGGCCGAGAACATGATGCTCGCGCGCTATGCGCCCTCGCGGCGTCACGGGCTGGCGTTCGGCGCAAAGTTCGTCCTCGCGTTCGGCGCCGCGCCATTGGGCGTGCAGCTCGTGGCGGTGATCCAGGACCGCACCGGTGATCTAGGCGCGCTGTTCCAGTTGTTCGCGCTGTGCGGGGTGCTGGCCTTTGCCGCCATCCTGCTGCTGCCCTCGCTGCCGAGAATCGCGGCGGCAAAACCGGCGACGGCGCCCCAGGGGTGATGTAATGGCGGCCGCGCGAACCGGCGCACCCGAGTTCGTCGTGCCGGTCGACTGGTCGCGCGCCCGGGTCCGGCGTCAACTGGCCGAGCGGCTGAATATCCGCGACGAGGGCGTCGATCGCGCCCTTGTGTTCTACGATACCTTCGACTGGCTGCTGCATCGGGCCGGCTACGCGCTCGAGTTCGTGCCGGGCAACGATGCCTTGGCACGGCTGATTCGCCTGTCAGACGGCCTGGTCCAGGCGCAGAACCTCGACGGCGACCCCCCGGCCTTCATGCGCGACTGGCCGCGCGGCCCGGTGAAGACGGTGGCCGGCGAGCTCACCGACGTGCGCGCCCTGCTGCCGCTGGTGCGCTTGTCCGGCAGCGCGGACCGCTTCGCTGTGCTCAACCGTGAAGGCAAGACGGTATGCCGTTTGTCCGTGGACAAGTGGCAGGTCGACAATGCGAGTGCCGGCGCCGAATCAACGCTGAGTCGTGTCCGGGTCGTGCCCCTGCGAGGCTGGCGGGAAGAGGCCGACGCGGTGGTTGCCGCGCTGGCGGACGCCGGCTTTCCTTCGGCGGCCACGCCCACCCTGGATGCGGCGCTGGCGGCAATCGGTCGCCAGGTACGCGACTATTCGCAGAAGTTTCGCATGTCGCTGTCGCCGAATCGCGATGCCGCCGGCACCGCGCGCGATATTCTCCTGCGCTTGTTCGACGACATGCAGCGTAACGAGGAGGGTACGAAGCGCGACATTGACCCCGAGTTCCTGCACGACTATCGAGTGGCGGTGCGACGAACCCGCTCGGCGCTGGCGGCCTTTCGCGACGTGTTGGGCGACCAGGTGCTCGATCCCCACCGCAAGGCGTTTCGCAACCTGGGGCGCCTCACCGGCAACAAGCGTAACCTGGACGTGCACCTGCTCGACTTCGATCGACACCTCCTATTGCTGGACGACGAGCAGCGCGCCGCCGTGGCGGAATTGCGTCGGGTACTGGAAACCCAATGCCGCCACGCGGGAGAACAACTCGCCGCCCATTTGAAGAGCGCCGACTACCGCGCCTTCAAACGGCGCTACCGGACCTTTCTCGAGGGCGGGACGGCGTCCGGTCCTTCCGCGGCGGTGCCGGTGAGGGACTTCGCCGACCGCGTGCTGTGGAAATCCTATCGTCGCATCCTCAAGGACGGCCGGGCCATCGGCGCCAAGTCGCCGGACGAGGCCTTGCACGAACTTCGTAAGCGCGGCAAGCAGTTTCGCTACCTGATGGAGTTCTTCCAGTCGCTGTATCCGGTCAAGCCGATGAAGGCCGCCATCGCGGAGCTCAAGCGGCTCCAGGACCAGCTCGGCGTGTTCCAGGACCAGAGCGTGCAGATCGAAACGCTGGAGTCGCTGCGGGCCGGCGACGCCGGCGACGTGGCGTCGAAAGCCATCGACCGGCTGGTCGCCGGGATCGCGGCGCAACAGCGGGACACCCGCGCGCATTTCGCCGAGCACTTCGCGCGCTTCGACACCAAGGCCAACAGGACGCGTTACGCGAGCCTGTTCAAGCCCGGTAAGCATCACTGATGCGGGTCATCGCGCTTTACAGTATCAAGGGCGGCGTGGGCAAGACCGCCGCCGCGGTCAACCTGGCCTGGCAGAGCGCTCGCCACGGCTGCCGCACGCTGTTGTGGGACCTCGATCCCCAGGGCGCGGCGTCGTGGTATTTCCGCATCCGGCCGACGCTCGCGGGCGGCGTGCGCACGGTGCTCAAGAAGCGCCTCGTCGACGGTGTGCGCGCCACCGACTACCCGGGGCTCGACCTGCTCCCGGCGGATTTCACCTACCGCAACCTCGACCTGTTGCTCGATGCGCAGAAGAAGCGCCGCCGAACCCTGGCGAAAGCCACCGACCGTTTCGCGGGCGACTACGACTGCCTGTTGCTCGACTGCGCGCCGAGCATTTCGCTGGTGTCGGAAAACGTGTTCCGAAGCGCCGACCTGCTGCTGCATCCGCTGGTGCCGTCCACGCTGTCGGTGCGCACGCTGGAGCAGTTGGTGGAATTCCTGCGGGAGTCGGGTCTCGACGACCTGAGGCTGCTGAACTTTTTCTCGATGGTCGACCGGCGCCGCAAGCTGCATAGGGATCTCATGGACACGCTCGGCGCCCACCGCGGCGACGTGCTGGCCACCACGATACCCAACGCGAGCGTGGTCGAACGAATGGGCGTGGAGCGCCGTCCGGTCGGGGAGTACGCGCCCCGAAGCGCCGCGGCCGTTGCCTATCGCAAGCTGTGGGAAGAGGTGGACGCGGCGCCGTAGGTCCGACAACGCGACCGCGCCGGATCCGGGCCGGTGTCCCTGCCCGCGTGTGCCGACGCTTCCAGCTAGCGCGGCTTCAACTCGGCGACGCCGCCAATCACGCGCTCGGCGCCTTCATTGATGACCGCGAGCGCGAGCCCGTCGCCGTCCTCGCGCGCCAGCAGGGTGATCGTCTCGTCGACGAATACGGGCGCGTTCACGCGAAAACTGAATCGCGCCAGGGTACTGTCCTCGAACAGGCCGTCAGCGAAGTTCATCAGCCAGGTCGCCATCAGCGGTCCGTGGACGACCAGTCCCGGGTAGCCCTCCACTTCGGTGACGTAGCGTTGATCGTAGTGGATGCGGTGGCCGTTGAAGGTCATTGCCGAGTAACGGAACAGCTGCACGGTGTCGGTATTAATGTCGCGCCGCCACGTGAAGTCGTCGGCGCTGACCGCAGCGGTTTTCGCGGGCGACGCACCGGCGGCGGGCGTCTCGCGGTAGACGATGGTGTGCCGCTCGCGCAGCCAGGCTCGGTCCGCGGCGGTGTAGTCGTGGTCCACGCGCACGAATACGAGATCGCCGCTGGCGCCGCGCTTGCTCGTGATATCGGCCACGGTGGAGGACCGCGAGACCATCTCGCCGGGCACCGCCGAGCTCTCGAATCGAATATCGCCCGCCGCCCACATTCGCCGGGGCAGGGAAACCGGCGGCAGGAATTCGCCGCGGCGCGGGTGCCCGTCCGGGCCGATTCGCGACTGCGGCACGCGGTCCTGGCACAGCAGCCACTGCAGGCCCAGCGGCAGGCCGCCGTCGCGGTCGAGCAGCGCGTTCAGGGAATCGACGTGGATACCCGTGAGCACCTCTTCGCGGTGTTGCCGATTGCCGAGCCATTCGGCGTAGTCGCGGTTCTCGCTCATGGGCCCATCGTAACGGTCGGTCAGGCCGCCCGCCGCCAGTTCGTCAGCCGCCCCACCGCGTCCTCGAGAACGTCCATGCGCTTGCAGAAGCAGAACCTGAGCAGGTGGCGCGGCGCCTGCGACGCGTAGAAGGCGCTCACGGGCACCCCGGTGACGCCGCCTTCGACGGTCATCGTGCGGCAGAACGCCATGTCGTCGGCGTCGGTGACCGGGCGGATGTCCACGGTCAGGAAATAGGTCGCCTGGCTTTTCAGCACCTCGAACCCGAGCGATGCCAGGGCGCTGCCAAGGTAGTCTCGCTGCGCCTGCAGGCGATCGGCAAGCGTGGTGTACCAGTCGACCTCGTTGTCGAGGCCGTGGGCCACCGCGGCCTGCAGATTGGGCGCGGTGGTGAACACCAGGAACTGGTGGGCGCGCATGATCACCGAGAGCAGTTCCGGCGCGGCGCTGACGAAGCCCACCTTCCAGCCGGTCATCGAGAAGATCTTGCCGCTCGAGCCGATGCGAACGCAGCGCTCGCGCATGCCCGGCAGGGTCATCATCGGCACGTGACGCAGTCCGTCGAACACCAGGTGCTCGTAGACCTCGTCGCAGACGACCACCGCGTCGTGGCGCTGCGCGAGCTCGGCGATCGCACCGAGTTCCGCGGCGTCGAACACCTTGCCGGTGGGGTTCATGGGGTTGTTGAGCAACACCACCCTGGTGCGTTCGCCGAAGGCGGCCTCGAGCTCGGCGAGGTCGAGCGACCAGTCATTCGGGTGCAGCCGCACCGCTACCGGCACCGCGCCCGCCAGCTTCACCAGCGGCACGTAGGCGTCATAAAGCGGTTCGAAGACCACCACCTCGTCGCCAGGGTTGAGCAGGCCGAACAGGCTCGCGGCGAGCGCCTCGGTGGCGCCGCTGGTCACCAGCACCTCGCGCTGCCAGTCGAGGTCGAGACCGTAGAAGCGGTTGGCGTGGCGCGCCACCGCCTCGCGCAGCGCCGGCAGGCCCATCATCGAGGGGTACTGGTTGGAGCGCGTCGACGTGTACTCGGCGAGAAACGACTTCATCGACGCCGGCCCCTCATCGTCGGGGAATCCCTGGCCGAGGTTGACGCTGCCGTGCTCGATGGCGAGACGGGTGGTGGTCTCGAACACCGTGGTGCCGAAACCGGCCAGCAGGCGGTTGCCGGCGGCGTCTACCATGGCAGTATCTCGCCGTTGGCGTGCCACCAGGTGCCGGTGTTGGTCATGTCGAGACCGTCGATGCGCGCGATGAGCCCCGCCGCCGCCTCGGCGGGCGGAATGCCATTGCCGCCGGTCATGTCGGTGGCCACCATGCCGGGATGCAGCAACGCGACGGCGATGCCGCGGCCGGCAAGGTCGCGGGCCAGGCTCACGCCGACGGCGTTGACCGCGGCCTTGGACGCGCGGTAGCCGTAGTAGCCGCCGCTGCCGTTGTCGGCGATCGAACCCATGCGGCTGGTGACGATGGCCACCCGCGAGCCCTCCGCGAGATGACCGAGCAGTGTCGCGGTCAGGCGCAGCGGCCCCAGCGTGTTGACCTCGAACTGTCGGCGAATGGCGTCGAAATCGAGGTTGTCCAGGTTTTCGCGTGTCAGTACGCCGGCGTTGTTCACCAGCACGTCGACGCGGGTGTCGCCGAGGCGCTCGCGCAGTTCGCGCATCGAGGAGTCGGCGGTGACGTCGACGCCCTCGATGACCTGCGCGCCGCTGTCGTTCAGCGCCTTGCCGGCGCGCCGGCACAGGCCGATGACGGTGTCGCCGCGATCGATCAGCTGGCGCGTCAGTTCGAGGCCGATGCCGCGGCCGGCGCCGCTGATCACGTATGTCGTCATGAAATGCTCCGAAATGCAGAAAAACGATACCGTCGATTATTTCAAAGACGCCGGACGAGCGCATCCGTGTCGCGACCACGCGGCCGGTCCGGCCCGATCGGCGTAGAATACGAGCGAAGGAGACCAAACGAGACCATGAAAACCCGCCAGCGACTCGCCTGGATTCCCGCCTCGGCGGGAACCTATGCGTTGGTTTTCAAGTGCAACTATACGCGGCGGGTGCGTATCGGCCGACTCGGCGAGTTGACCGCCGAGCCCGGCTTCTACGTTTATTGCGGGTCCGCGTTCGGGCCCGGCGGCCTGCGCGCCCGCATCGCCAGGCACATGCGCGTGCGCAAGAAGAAGCGCTGGCATATCGATTACCTCAGGCCGTTCCTGCGGCTGGAATCGGTGTGGTACTGCACCGCGCCGCGCAACCTGGAGCATGAATGGGCCGACCGTTTGCTGGATCTTGCCTTTCGAACCACCTCGGCGGTGGTGCCGTTGACGCATTTCGGCGCCAGCGACTGTACCTGCCAGAGCCACCTGGTGCGCCTGCCTTTCGCGCCCGCCCCCGACAACGTACGAACCCGCAAGCCGTGGCGCCACGGAATAGTCACGGTGGCGTGGAACGCGTGAGGCGTCCCGTGCCGTCGTGATCGGTCCGGGAGTACAATGGGCTTGCAGTCGCTTCCACGAATCCGGGGCCCTGCCGAAGCCATGAGGCCCGGGGCGGATTTTCGGTCGCGCGTTGATAAGGGCGAATACACCTCTACGGGAGATACCCGGTCATGACCGATTCGAGACCACGTTCCAGGAACGCTCTCGCCCGCGTACGACGACTGTCGCTCGTGGTACTGGTGCCCGTGGTGGTGGCCGCGTGCACCGCGGCGCCGGCCACGAAGGAGGACTACTACCGGTTCTACAAGGACAACTGTACCGGCGCGGTCTTCGATCGACCGGCGTACTGCGGCCGCTAGCCGACCGGCGCTGGTTCAAGGCGCCTCGAACCGCGAGAGTTCCGGATCGACCGGACGGGAACGCCCGACGCCATGGGCACCGTGGCGCCGGCGACAACCAAGGTTCCCCCACGTTTTCCTGGTTCGAGCCTCGCTTTTCCCACGGCCTGGTCGCCGCGCGTCGAACCTGTCGGGGCGATGTTGCCAAGCGATTGCCTTACAGGCTGTTTTTCCAGTGCCCCGATGGATTTCAAATACATTGCAATTTGTTGGCGCGTGTGAAATTCGGTGTCCTTTCGTGCACTCGACAAAGAATTGTCGGCGCCGTGCGAAAGCCGTTCGATCGGCACGGCGCGACCTTTGCATGCCCGGCCCAAGTTGGGTTTAATTCGAGACTTCCAATCGAGGGGATGACGTGCTCGAGATCGCGACCATGGCGCGAGAGGAAGCGGCCTTCGCCGTCGATCTTGCCGCTGCCGAAGGCTGGAACCCGGGTCTCGGCGACGCGGGCGCCTTTTACGATACCGACCCCGAAGGGTTCTTCGTGGCGCGCCTCGCCGGCGAGCCGGTGGGCTGCATCTCGGCGGTGTCCTATCCCGGCGCCTTCGGTTTCATCGGCCTGTTCATCGTCGTGCCCGATCGGCGCGGGCAGGGTATCGGCACGGCGCTTTGGCGCAAGGCGCTCGGCTATCTCGAAGATCACGTCATCGGGCTCGACGGCGTGGTCGAGCAGCAGCACAACTATGCCCGCGCCGGCTTCGCCACCTACTACCGCAACGTTCGCTACGTGTTGACGCACGCCCCGCGATTCCCGTCCCGGTCGTTGACGCCGATCGGCGACGTACCGCGCGCGGCGCTCGAGCAATACGATCGGCAGTGCTTTCCGACCCGGCGCGAACGCTTCCTGGACGGCTGGCTGTCGATGGCCGACTCGATCGCGCTGGCCTCGGTCGAGTCCGGGCGGGTGCGCGGTTACGGCGTCGCGCGACGGTGTCGCGACGGCGGCAAGATCGGTCCGCTGTTCGCGGACGACGCCGATGTCGCCGAACGCCTGTTCACCGCGTTGTGCAACGAGTTCGGCGACCGGGGGCCGGTGTATCTCGACATACCGGAAATCAACGAGGCGGCGCTGGCGCTGGTGTCCCGCCATTCCATGCAAGCGGTATTCGAGACCGCCCGAATGTATCGGGGCGAGCCGTCGGCCGTGAACACGGAGAAGATCTACGGTGTTACCACCTTTGAACTGGGCTGAGCGGCGCAAACGGCGCGCGTCGTCGTTCGCGCCGCGCGGGTCCGCCGGCGTCGCGCAAGGGAGGAGGACATGTCCAACGCCGAGTTGATTCGGTCGTTCTACGCGCGCCTGTGGTGCGAGCACGACATCACCGCGATCTACGACTTCCTGGCCCGGGACGCGGTGTTGAACGGCCTTTCCGTGAAACCGCTCGATCGGGAGCAGTTCCTGTCCTACTACGAGCACATGCGCGAACTGGTGCCCGACGTCCGCGTCGACGTCACCCACGTGATCGAGCAGGACGCATGGATCTGCATGCGCGGTTTCGCCAGCGGCACGCACCGGTCGAGCGGCAACCCGGTAACGGTGTGGGGCGGCGGCTTCGCGCGAATCGACAACGGGCGTATCGTGGAAACCCACGAGACCTGGGACCTGTTGTCGATGATGATGCAAATCGGCCGCGTTCCCAAACGCGTGACCATGGGCTTGCTGGAGCCGGACGGTTAGCGTCGCGCTACCCGGACCACCGGCTGGCCGGGTCGAAGTTTTTTCAATGCCCAGACGCGACCGTGCACTCGGGCATCGGACTGGGCCATAATCGGATAAGCTATCTTCTGGGAAGCCGGCATTTTAGGCAATCGACAACCGACGACGAATACGGGAGTGACACATGGCGAGCGAAGGTTACCACGAGCCTTTCGAAAAACTCAGCGAGGAAACCCGGGACATGCACCGGGCCATCGTTTCGCTGATGGAGGAACTGGAAGCGGTCGACTGGTACAACCAGCGCGTCGACGCCTGCGGCGACGCCGAGCTCAAGGCAATCCTGGCGCACAACCGCGACGAGGAAAAGGAGCATGCGGCGATGGTGCTCGAGTGGATCCGGCGTCGCGATCCGAAGTTCGACGCCGAATTGAAGGATTTTCTTTTTACCGACAAGCCCATCGCACACGAATGACCAACGACGCCGCCGTACGCTCGCGACCGGGGCGCGCCCGACGCCCACGTTAGCCGGGCCGGTCGCCGTCTTCCGTTCCGCGCGCGATGGTGTTGAACACGATTCATGTCCAGTAGAACGGGGTTCGAGTTCCCGCCCGGCCATCTGCTCGCCGGCAAGTACGAGGTGCTCGAGTATCTCGGCGGCGGTTGGCAGGGCGAGGTCTACAAGATCCGCGAGCGCGGCACGCGTGTCGAACGCGCGGCCAAGGTGTTTTACCCCAAGCGTAACGTGCGCAACCGCGCCGCCTCGACCTACGCCAAGAAGCTGCACAAGCTGCGAAGCTGTCCGATCCTCATCCAGTATCACACGTTCGAGACCATCCGCCACGAGGGACACACGCTCACGCTGTTCATCTCCGAGTACGTGGAAGGCGAGCTGCTGGTCAACTACGTCAAGCGCTTTCGCGGTAACCGCCTGCCGCTGTTTCCGGCGATTCACCTGTTGCACGCGCTTGCCGTAGGCGTCGAGAGCATTCATCGGATGGGCGAATACCATGGCGACCTGCACTCGGAGAACGTGATCGTCCAGCGACTGGGCCTGACCTTCGATCTCAAGCTGCTGGACCTGTTCCACTGGGGCCCGGCGAACCGCGAGAACCGGCACCATGACATTTGCAGCATCATCCGGATCTTCTACGATGCGCTCGGCGGCCAGAAGGCCTACGCCCGGCAGCCGCAGAAGGTGCGCGATATCGTTTGCGGGCTGAAGCAGTCGCTGATCCGCAAGAAGTTTCGCAACGCCAGCGAGCTCCGGCTCTACATCGAGTCGCGGGACTGGAGTTGACGAGCGTGGCGACGCGATCCGCGCCGGCGACGTGACACGCACGCTCTGGTCCCTGGTCGCGCTCGCGGTCGTCGTTTACGCGGCGTTTTGCCTGTACACCTACCTGCGGCAACGCCAGCTCATCTACTTTCCCACGGCGCCGTCCCACGCCGCCGATATCGATCCGATGTGGCTGGACAGCGACGGTGAACGCCTCAAGCTGTGGCCGCTCAACCCCGGGCGCGAAGAGGCGCTGGTTTACTTCGGCGGCAACGGGGAGGACGTCCTGTTCAACCGAACGTTGTTCGAGTCCGTTTTCGGCGATCACTCGGTGTACCTCGTGAACTACCGCGGATACGGCGGCAGCTCCGGCGCGCCGTCACAGGCCGGTTTCTACACCGACGCGCTCAACGTGTTCGATGCCGTGGCCGCGCGCCACGCCGCGGTGTCGGTGATCGGCCGCAGTATCGGCAGCGCGGTGGCCATCCACGTCGCCGCGAGGCGGCCGGTAAGGCAACTTGTGCTGGTTACGCCCATGGACAGCGTGGAGTCATTGGCGAAGCGCGCTTACCCGTTGTTGCCGGTGACGCTGCTGCTGAAGGACCCCTACCGCGCCGTGGACGATGCACCTCGCATCGACGCGCCAACGCTCGTCGTGGTGGCCGAGCGCGACCATATCGTCCCGCTCGAAAGCACCGAGCGCCTGGTCGAGGCCCTCGACGGCGCGCCGGTGACCGTCACCACGCTGCCCGGGCACGATCACAACTCCTTCGCCGACGATCCACGCTACGGCGCCGTACTCGGATCGTTCCTGCGCCCGGCCGGCCCGCCGGCGCCAGCCGAATGACGGCGCGCGAGACCCTTGTCCCGACAGGGGCGCGTGGATGAAATTCATCGGCGGCTTCTGCCTGTTGCTGGTCTACCAGTTGGCCGGCGAGCTGGTGTCGACGTGGTTTGCGCTCGCCATCCCGGGACCGGTGATCGGCATGTTGCTGCTGCTGGCGACGCTGCTCACGCTCGGCCGCGCGCCCGACGACGTCGATGCCGCCGCCGGCGCCCTGTTGACCCACCTTTCTCTTCTGTTCGTGCCCGCTGGCGTGGGCGTCATGGTGCACTTCGCACTGATCGGCGACGAATGGCTGCCCATCGTGGCCGCGCTTGTCGTCAGCACCGCGCTCGGACTGGTGTTGGCGGCGCTGGCCATGCGATTAACCATCGGGCTGCTCGGCGGCCGGCGCTCGCCGTGATGGAGACGGGTCTCGAGCGCATCTGGGTGTTTTTGTCGGCGTCGCCGCTGGCAGGGTTGACGGTCACGCTCGTCGCCTACCTCGTCGCCTGGCGCATTCACGCCCGCTTCGGCTTCAACTCGCTGCTGCACCCCGTGGCGCTGGCGGTGGTCATGCTGATCATCCTGCTCGGCGCGGCGGGAATTCCATACCGCGACTATTTCGAAGGCGCGCAATTCATCCATTTCCTGTTGGGGCCGGCCACGGTCGCCCTGGCGGTTCCCCTATACAAGCAACTCGGGCGGATTCGGCGGTTGGCGTTGCCCGTGCTTGCCGGCCTGCTCGCCGGCGTCGTCGGCGGCATCGCCAGCGCGGTGGGCATCGCCGCGATGCTGGGCGCGAGCCGCGAGACCATACTGTCACTGGCGCCCAAGTCGGCGACCGCGCCGGTGGCCATGGGCGTGGCCGAACGCATCGGCGGTCTGCCGTCGCTGACCGCCGTGCTGGTGGTGACGACGGGCATCATCGGCGCCGTTGCCGGCCCGCGACTGCTGCGCCTCGTGGGAATCCACGACCCGGCAATCGCGGGCATCGCCATGGGCGCCACCGCGCACGGTATCGGTACCGCGCGCGCCTTCCAGATCGACGAGGAGATGGGCGCCTTCTCGGCGCTGGCGATGGCGTTGTCGGCGTTTCTCATCGCCTTCCTGCTGCCGTGGCTGTTGCGCCTGGGCGGTATGTTCACGTGAAGCGCGGCGCGCCGACGCCATGGTGAACGGCTACCCCTGGGACGACATCGTCGCGCGGCGTGGATACGCCCTCCTCGACGGCGGCCTCGCCACCGAGCTGGAGCGCCGCGGCGAGGACCTCGGCGGGGGCCTGTGGTCGGCATCGGTGCTCGCCACCCGCCCCGGCGCGATCCGCGCCGTTCACGAGGACTTCCTGGCCGCCGGCGCCGATATCGTTATCAGCGCCAGCTACCAGGCAAGCTTCGAGGGTTTCGCCGCGGCCGGCTACGGCAAGCACGAGGCCGCGGCGTTCATGCGGCGCGCGGTGGAACTCGCCCGCGAGGCGCGCGACGCGCGCGGCGCCGGGGCCCTGGTGGCGGCGAGCGTCGGGCCCTACGGCGCCATGCTCGGCGGCGGCGCGGAGTACCGCGGCGACTACGGCGTCGACGACGCGGTGCTGCGTCGTTTCCACCGCGAGCGCCTCGAGGTGCTCGCCGCCGCCGGCGCCGACCTGTTGGCCGTGGAGACCATTCCCTCGCATGCCGAGGGGCGCGTGCTCGCCGGGTTGCTCGACAAGATGCCCGGACCGCCCGCCTGGATCTGTTTCAGTTGCCGCGACGGCGAGCGGCTCAACGACGGCACCCTGCTATGCGACGCGGCCGCTCATTTCCTCTCCGTCAAGCGCGTCGGCGCGCTGGGAATCAACTGCACCGACCCGGCGCTGGTGGAGTCCCTGGTTCGGCACCTGCGGGAGGCGGCGCCGGGCAAGGATATCGTCGTCTATCCCAACCTCGGCGGATGCTGGGACGCGGCGCGACGCGAATGGGGCGAGGGCATCGAAGATGCGCGTTTCATCGATCTCGCGCCGCGCTGGTACGACGCCGGCGCGCGTCTCGTCGGCGGTTGTTGCCGGACCTCGCCGGCGCTCATCGCCACCCTTGGACGACGTCTCGACGAACACGCGCGGCGCGAAACGGCGCCGTCCGCGATCGAACCCGATACCACGGAGAATCACCATGAATAACCGTCCGCTGTCCTGGCGATCGCCGAAGACCGGGGTGAAGGCCAGCCCGATTCACGGCCGCGGCCTGTTCGCCGTCGAGAACATCGCCGCCGGCGAGGTGGTGGCGGTCAAGGGCGGCTACATCTACGATGGCGCGCAATGGGCGGCCGCGCGCGAGCGGCTCGACGCCTCGGAGATACAGATCGGCGAGGACCTGTTCATGGCGCCGGCGGACGTCGCCGAGTGGGAAGGCGCCATGCTGTTCACCAACCACAGTTGCGAGCCCAACATCGCCATCGAGGGCCAGATCGTGTTCGTCGCCATGCGCGACATCGCCGCCGGCGAGGAACTGGTGCACGACTGGGCCACCACCGACGACAGTGACTACGAGATCGAGTGCCGCTGCGGCACGCCGTCCTGCCGGGGCGTCATCACCGGGCAGGACTGGCGGCGGCCGGAACTGCAGGCGCGTTACGCCGGCTGGTTCTGCTGGCACGTCCAGCGGCGAATCGACGCCGCCTGATCCGGGTTTCCCTGCCTTCGTTTCCGGCGGGATGCCGGCGCGCCGCTCGACGATGCCTCGCTGGCGCGTTTACCCCGTCCCGGCCGGCATGGCGTACGGCCGGTCGTGCTCGAGTGAGGGAATGCGCGAGCGCGCCGCGGCGACGCGCGAGACGTCGATGGTCGCGGTGATGACCGCCGCCGCCTCGCCGGCCTCGGCGACGATCTCTCCCCAGGGGTCCACCACCAGCGAATGGCCGTAGGTTCGGGCCTTTCCGTGCACCCCGTACTGGGCGGGGGCCACCACGTAGCTGCCGGTTTCGATGGCGCGCGCCCGCAGCAACACGTGCCAGTGAGCCTTGCCGGTGGTGTGGGTAAACGCGGCGGGCACCGTCAGTACCTGGGCGCCGGCCTGGGCGAGGGCGCGATACAACGCCGCGAAGCGCACGTCGTAGCATACCGTCATGCCGAGACGGGCGAACGGCGTGTCCGCGACCACGGACCGGTCGCCGGGTTCGAAGCTGTCCGACTCCCGGTAGGTTTCCCCGGCGCCGAGATTGACGTCGAACATGTGGATCTTTTCGTAGCGCGCGACGACGTTGCCGCGATCGTCCAGCAGCAGCGAACGGTTGCGCTGGCGACCGTCCGCATCGCGCACGGCCAGCGACCCCACCAACAGCCAGGCGCCCAGCTCGGCTGCCAGGGCCGACAGGCGCGCCAGCGCCGGGTGCGCCGACTCCGCCGCCGCGCCGGCCGAGAGCCCGTCCGCGTCGACGTGCAGGCGGTGACAGAACTCCGGCGTGCAGATGAGTTGCGCGCCCCGCTCGCGGGCCTCGCGCGCCAGCGTCTCGCACTCGTCGAGACCGCGGTCGGTGTCGTCCGCGCGGTTCTGCACGCAGGCGACGGTAAACGTATCGTTGGTTTCGCTCATGGTTCGTCGTACTGGCGGGCCTGGTGGAAACTATCATTCCCGCGCCTGGCGGCAAAGCACTCGATGGTCATGGATCGTCGCCTCGTCTCAGCGTCAGCCATGCCAGCAGGATGCTGGCGAGACAGATGGCGGCGCAAAGCCCCATGACGAACCGCCACGCGCCGAAGAAAGAGGCGTCGACCGCCTCGCCCGCGACCTGGGCGAGCCCGGCCTCGATACCGGCCGGCGGCTCGACGGCGCCGAGATGGTCGGACTGCGCCATCATCGACGCGGCGATATCGTCGCCGACGGGCAGCGCCGCCAGCCGCGCCTCCAGGCGCGAGGCGAACCCCGACACCATCAGCGACCCGAGCAGCGCCACCGCGACCATGTTCGACAGGCGCGAGGCGGTGTTGTTCACCCCGGACGCCAGCCCAGAGTGATGATCCGGCAGTGCGTTCATGGCGACGTGGGTGAGCGGCGCGATAAGCAAGCCCAGACCGCAGCCGAACACCAGGGTCGCCGGGAGCAGGTCGACCCGGTAGTCGTCGATGCGCGTCATCGCCGCGAACAGCAGAAGCGCCACGCCGATCAGGCCGATGCCGGCAATGATCAGCGGCAGCGGGCCGAACCGGTCGGCGAGGCGGCCGGCGAGGCGCGAGAGCACCAGCACCGCCAGGCTCACCGGCAGGATGGATAGCCCCGACTCGGCCGCGGTGAACCCCTGCACCTGCTGCAGGTTGATGGGCAGGAAAAAGAACACCGCGCTGATGGCGATCCATTGCAGCAGCGTCAGCGAGTTGATGCCGGCGAACACCCGGTGGCGAAACAGGTGCGCGGGCACCAGCGGCGCGGCGGCGGTGCGCTGCCTGGCGACGACGGCCGCGAGCAGCAATGGCGATACCGCCAGCGCCGCCACCGGCCCCGTCGACCACGCCAGCCGCGGGCCCTCGATGAGGCCGAACAGCAGGGCCCCCATGCCGGCGAGAATCAATCCCACCGAAACCAGGTCGACCGGCCCGGGCGAGGCGTCTACGCGGCTCTCCGGCAGTCGCCGGCGGGCAACGATCACCGCCGCCAGCGCCAGGGGCGCGTTGATGGCGAACACCATGCGCCAGCTCACCGCGTCGACCAGGAACCCGCCGGCGGCCGGGCCGATCGAGACCACGGCCGAGGTCAGGCTCGCCCACAGCCCGATGGTGCGCCCGCGCAATCCGCGCGGCGTGCTGGCGTTGAGAATCGCGAGGCCCACGCCCACCATCATGGCCGATCCGAGACCCTGAAGAGCGCGGGCGGCGAGCAGCACGGCGAGATTGGGCGCCAGGCTGCAGGTCAGCGAGGCGACGCCGAACAGGCTCACGCCGGCGACATAGAAGCGAACGCGGCCGAGCCGGTCGCCCAGAACGCCGCAGACCAGCAGCGGCGCCGAGGCGAACAGGACGTACAGGCTGATCACCCACTGCAGGTCGTTGACCGCGATGTCGAGGCCCGCGCGCAGGGCTGGCAGCGCCACATTCACCGCGCTCTGGTCCAGGTACACCATGCCGGTGCCCAGCGTCGAGGCGACCAGCGCGTAACGGGTCTCGGACGGCAGGCGGGTGCTCGCAGGTGCTTGATTTCGCGGGATCACTGCAGACGGCGACGGCCGGCATCAGGCGGCAGGAAAAGCGAGACGAGGCGCGCCCCGTCGGACGCGGCACGTAGACTCATAAATCGGTTTTATGTATAATAGAAAAAGGCATAAAAATTTTTTGGGGCATAGGTAAAATTTCGGGGATTCGTGCGTGTTGCAACGCACAAAACGCTCTGGTATGATGCACTGCAACATACACAGACAACCCACGAGGTTACAGACGATGGCCACAGCGAAATCCCTGCCCGAATTCGACAAGGTGTTCGAGCCGGTGCGTGCCTTCAACAAGCTGACCCTGGACAACGCCGCCAAGATGCTCGAGATGAACCTCGACGTCGCCAAGCGTTACACCGACCTCGCGCTCGCCAATGCCCGCGAGATCGTCGAGCTCAAGGATCCGGCCGCCGTGCAGGCGTACGTTGCCAAGCAGCCCGAGGCCTTCAAGGCCTTCGCCGACACGGCCCGTGCCGACGCCGAAGCCGCGGTGAAGTTGTCGGTGAGCTACTTCGAGGCTGCCGGCAAGTTGGTGTCCGATTCCGCCAAGAAGGCCGCCTGAGCGAGCCGACAGCGGCAAAAAAATACCCGGCGGCGGGTGCGGCCCGCCGCCGAGCGATTTCCTCCTCCTAAGTGATCTTCGCGCCGATTCCTCATCGGCGCTTTTTTTTGCCCGCACGCAAGGTGCGGCGCGGCCGCTATTCTAACCCGCGGGGCGCGAATGTGAAGTGGTGCGTTTCACACCGTTTCATGCCAGACTCGCGCGCGCGACATGCGATCGTCAAGCCATGCACCACGTCTTCGTCTACGGCACCCTGAAGCGAGGCTTCGTCAACCACGACCCGATACTGCTGTCCCCGTGCTTCGTCGGCGAGGCGCGCAGCGTTATCGCCTACCCCATGATGGTGGCGGGACCCTGGTACTCGCCGGTGGTCTTCGACGAGCCCGGCACCGGTCACCCCATCCACGGCGAGCTCTATCGCGTGAACGATACGACCCTCGCGGAACTCGACCGCATCGAGGGCGTGAACCGCACCGGCGGCTACCGCCGCATTCTCATCGCGATCGAAATCCTCGGCGAAAAACTCGATGCGTGGTGCTACGTCAAGGACCGTGTCGACGTGGCGATCATCCACGATGGACCGCTGCAAAACTACGAGGACGCGCGATATGTGCCTCGTAACCTAAGATCGTAAATCCAGCCCGGTGCTACCAAATACGATGAGTCGTAGGGATTCATTCGAATGGTTGAAGTTCCGGCCATGGTGACAACTACCCGGGCCGGCCTGATGGAACCGACCAACAGGTACCTATACGTCGTGATCGTTGATCAGTCGTAAGGGCACCGGCTCTTAGTTGAAAAAAGCAATCCATCGACACAAACTCCGTCTAGTTCGCGTTTCGCTCATAGCGAATATTATAGTTGATTTAGCGAATCAAATTCGCTACACTTCGACCTGTCAAGGTGAAAAGCTCGCGCTTTCTGGGTCTTTGACCCGTGGGAACGCAGGTTCCTACCTATCTCGACGGCAATGCGGCACCTGGGCCACCCGGGCGCTCGGAGCAGGCGAGAGAGACCTTGCTTCGCGAGAAGGCAAGGTCTCGTGGATACGGGGCGAACCTCAACACCTTTCTTCGTGTTACCCGCGAGGGTTCGGCAATCCCGCTGAACCGTAACCGAAGAGGAATAGTGCTATGCATATATTTCGACGTTGTACCGAGGGTTCGCCGACTAGGCCAAGTCGCAAGGCCAAACGCAAGAAAAACTTCTTGAGTCTGGTGTTGCGTGTTACGACCTTAATACTCTGGATAGCCAGGTTTGTTTACAGGGTCTTTGGTGATGCCGACGAATAGCCCCGTTTATCTATTTATATTTTGGTGGACGATTTGACATGATGGGATCAGCACTACGCTTAGTACGCGATTACCATAGACTTGATCAAAAGGACCTCGCTGAAAAACTTGGAATCTCTCCCTCATATTTATCAGAACTGGAGAGAGATAAAAAGAAACCGTCCATTGATATACTAAAAAAATATCAAGAAGTATTTGATCTCCCGCCATCTTCTCTCGTATACATTTTCGAGGCACTCGAGACCGGCCAAGGACGAGGCATAGCTAGCAAAGCAATTAAGATTCTCCAGTGGGCCAGTGACTAAGAGCTATCCAATAAATCAATCACCTTTGTTTCGTTTAAGCAACAAGAGGCGCCTAGCGGAACTACTGAAAATCTCCTCCCC
>JAUIEZ010000237.1 GCA_030429665.1 Gammaproteobacteria bacterium
CATGGCGGCACACGTCGTGGCTGATTGGCGTATGTATTGCAGTGCAATTGTGTATTGCGTTAGTATGACACAGGCAAATACCCAATGCATATCCTGCCAACTTCCGGTCGCGGATCTCGGAAGGGGCCATTGGCTGTTTGCCTGCGGCGCCTGCCGGCGCGCAGGTTATCTACTAACGCATAGAGATTCCGGAGGAATGTGTTAATGCTTCATTTCAAATCACTGACATCGGCTTTGGTTGCCGCTGGCATGGTGGTCGGTGGCGCGGTGGCGACTTCCACTGCGTCGGCGCAGGACAAGTACATCACCATCGGTACCGGCGGTGTGACGGGCGTCTACTATCCAACCGGCGGCGCCATCTGTCGGCTGGTCAACAAGAACCGCAAGGAACACGGCATTCGCTGCTCCGTCGAGTCGACCGGCGGATCGGTTTACAACCTCAATACCATCGCCGCCGGCGAACTGGACATGGGTGTCGCCCAGTCCGACTGGCAGTACCATGCCTACAACGGCACCAGCCGCTTCGAGGAACAGGGCGCCAACAAGGACCTGCGCGCGGTTTTCTCCGTTCATCCCGAACCGTTTACCGTCGTGGCGCGTGCCGATTCCGGCATCAAGCACTTCGACGACCTCAAGGGAAAGCGCGTGAACGTGGGTAATCCCGGTTCCGGCCAGCGTGGCACCATGGAGGTGTTGATGGAAGCAAAGGGCTGGACCATGGACGACTTCAAGCTCGCCTCCGAGCTCAAGTCGGCCGAGCAGTCCAAGGCGCTTTGCGACAACAAGATCGATGCCATGGTATTCACCGTCGGCCACCCGAGTTCCTCGATCCAGGAGGCAACCACCGCGTGTGACAGCGTGCTCGTCGAGGTCAGTGGTCCGGAGGTCGAGAAGCTGGTGGCTGACAACTCCTATTACCGTGTGGCCACGATTCCCGGCGGCATGTACCGCGGCAATGACAGCGACGTAAAGACGTTCGGTGTCGGCGCGACGTTCGTGTCCTCCACTGCGACGCCGGCCGACACGGTCTACCACGTGGTGAAGGCCGTGTTCGAAAATTTCGGAGACTTCCAAAAGCTGCACCCCGCATTCGCGGTGCTGAAGAAAGAGGAAATGATCAAGGACGGCCTCTCCGCTCCTCTGCATGATGGCGCGGCGAAGTACTACAAGGAAGCCGGCCTGATGTAACCGGCGACGGCGTGACGACCCGGCGCGGGCGGCCATGGTGCCGCCCGCGCTTTGTCGCGTCGATCGGCTATACTCAATCCCCAGATGACACGGGGAATCTCCCGCCGGGACGGGACAGAGGCTCCGTGACGCCGCCCGCGGCGCCTTACCTTGGCCTGTCGGCCGCGGGGCAAAAATAAATATAGAGCGAGGTAGACCCGTGAGCGAAGAAAAGAACTCCCCCAGCGCCCAGGACTACGTTGCCGAGATCGACACGGGCGCGCGGATTCCCGCTGGCGGCGTCGGCCGGTTGATCCTCGGCGTCGCCCTTGCCTGGTCCCTGTTCCAGATCTGGATCGCGTCGCCGCTGCCGTTTATTCTTACCGAATGGTTCGGGTTTTCCTTCGGCATTCTGAATAACACCGAGTCCCGGTCGATTCACCTCGCCTTCGCGGTTTTCCTGGCCTTCATGTCGTTTCCGGCGTTGAAACGTTCGCCGCGGGACCACGTACCGGTGCTCGACTGGGTGTTGGCATTGGTGGGTGCTTTCTGCGCCGGTTATCTTTTCCTGATGTATGCCGAACTCGCCAACCGTGCGGGAAACGCGACGACCTATGACATCGTCGTCGCCATCGTCGGCATCCTGATTCTCCTCGAGGCAACGCGTCGCGCGCTCGGACCCCCGCTCATGGTCGTCGCGTCGGTGTTCCTGATCTACACCCTGTTCGGCCAATACATGCCGGACGTCATCGCCCACAAGGGTCAGAGTCTCACCAAGGTGGCCCAACACCAGTGGCTCACGACGGAAGGCGTGTTCGGCATTGCGCTGGGCGTGTCCACCGACTTCGTCTTCCTCTTCGTCCTGTTCGGTGCCCTGCTGGAGCAGGCCGGCGCCGGCAACTATTTCATCCGCATGGCCTTTGCCGGCCTCGGTCACATGCGCGGCGGCCCGGCCAAGGCGGCGGTGGTCGCCTCAGGCGCCACCGGTCTGATTTCCGGGTCGTCAATCGCCAACGTCGCCACCACCGGCGTCTTCACGATTCCCCTGATGCAAAAAGTGGGGTTTCCGGGCACGAAGGCCGGCGCGGTGGAGGTCGCCTCGTCCACGAACGGCCAGTTGACACCGCCCGTCATGGGTGCGGCTGCCTTCCTGATGGTCGAGTATGTAGGCATTTCCTACATCGAGGTTATCAAGCACGCGCTCTTGCCGGCACTGATCTCCTACATCGCGCTTGTCTACATCGTGCACCTGGAAGCCTGCAAGGCGAACCTGAAGGGCATCGAAAAGACGATCAAGACGACATTGGCCCAGAAACTGATGACCGCCGCCTTCGTCGTGGTGCTGATCTGCTTGACCGGGCTCGTCGTCTATTATGGCGTCGGCTGGATCAAGGACGTGTTCCCGGATTCCGCTTCGTGGATCGTGGCCGCACTCCTGTTCGCGGTATACGTGGCATTGCTGGCATTCTCGACACGCTATCCCGCGTTGCCCGAGGATCACGACATGTCGACCCTGCCCGAGCTCGGTCCCACGACCAAGGTCGGCCTGTACTTCTTCCTGCCCATCGTCGTGCTGATGTGGTGCCTGATCGTCGAGCGCTTCTCGCCCGGCCTGGCCGCGTTCTGGGCCACCGCGCTGATGATTTTCATCGTCCTCACCCAGCGGCCGATTCTCGTGATGCTGCGCGGGGCCGGCAACATCGCGGCCGCTACGCACCAGGGCTGGAACGAACTCATCCAGGGCCTGATTGCCGGCGCGCGCAACATGGTGGGCATCGGCGTCGCCACCGCCGCGGCCGGCATCGTCGTCGGTACCATCACCCTGACCGGCATCGGCCAGGTGATGATCGAGTTCGTCGAGTTGATCTCCGGCGGTAACCTGATGCTGGCGCTGATTTTCACCGCCGCCATCTGCATCGTCCTCGGCATGGGCCTGCCGACCACGGCGAATTACATCGTGGTGTCGAGTCTCATGGCGCCGGTGGTGGTGGCGCTCGCCGCGGACAATGGTCTCGTGGTCCCATTGATCGCCGTGCACATGTTCGTGTTCTATTTCGGCATACTCGCGGATGACACGCCACCCGTGGGTCTCGCCGCGTTTGCCGCGGCGGCCATCTCGGGCGCCGACCCGATCAAGACGGGTATTCAGGGCTTTGCCTATGACATTCGTACGGCCATCCTGCCGTTCCTGTTCATATT
>JAUIEZ010000238.1 GCA_030429665.1 Gammaproteobacteria bacterium
GCTGGCCGCTGATCCAGTCGAGCAGCAGCGCGCGGCGCTGGTCCTGCTCGTCGAGCTCGCCTTCGACGGCCAGCAAGGCGCGCGGTTGGCGCGGCCGGTGGGCGTCGAGCAGGTAGCGGTCGAGCAGCGTCCGGTCGGGCTGGCTCGCGCCGCGCTGCCAGACCAGCACGTGGGCCCCGCCCTGGTCGTCGCCCGCCACCGCTGCGATCCAGTTGCCGTCGGCGGAGAACTGCGGGTCCGAGAGCGATCTGGTCGCGCGGCCGTCGCGGCTGCCGATCAGCTGAGGCGCGGGGCCGACCTGCGCGCTCGCCGCCGTCGCGCAGAGGATGAGCAGCAGCGCGCGGGTCACTCGTCGCGCTCGAAGTGGAGCGTGTCGGGGTAGGCGCGGCGCAGGTCGGCGAGCAGTGGCTTCGCGGCGTCGCCGATGCGGCGCAGGGCCTGGACGGCGCGCGGCAGGCGCCTGGCGCCGGTGGGAGTCGCGGGCAGCAGCGCGGCGCGCAGGCGGGGGAGGTGTCGCGCGTCGGCCAGCGCGAGCGCGGCTGCCAGCGCCTGCCCGGGGTCGTCGTCGGTCAGCGCGGCGATGGGGTCGCGTCCGGGACGCAGCCCCGGGAGCTGGAACACGGCGACGCGCGTGTCGGCCAGCATCAAGGCCAGCGCGTGGCCGTCGGGCGAGCGGATCGGCCAGCCCGAGTGTCTCGGCCAGAGGGGCGTCTCGAGGCGGCGGTCGATCAGCAGGCGCCCGCTCTCGAGGTCCCAGAGGCAGACGCGGCGGCGGTCGTGCGCGAGGCGCAGCTCGCCGTCGAGGTCCTCCCAGCGCTGATCGCGGCCGAGCAGCACCGGCTCGCCGAGCCGATGGCGCGCGACGTGGAGCGGGGCGTGCTGGACGTCGAAGTGCCTGTGACGACACGGGACGAGATGGGCTACCTCACGCAATCGTTCAACAACATGGTTGCCGAATTGCGCATGAAGGAGCGAATCAAGCAGACGTTCGGAAAGTACATGGATCCGCGGGTCGTGCAGGAACTGATCGACAGCTCGGAGATCACAAGGCCCGGCGGCGTGCTTCGCGAGATGTCCGTCATGTTCATTGATCTGAAGGGCTTCACGACGATATCAGAGCGCGTCCTGCCGGGTGAATTGGTCGCCCTCGTCAACCAGTTTCTCTCCTCCATGGCCGAGGCAATCGGGGAGCACAAGGGCGTTGTCGACAAGTTCATCGGCGATGCGGTCATGGCCTTCTGGGGAGAGCCCTTCGTTCCCGCCGGGTCTCATGCCGTGCTCGCCTGCAGCGCGGCGCGAGGCGCCATCGGCAAGCTGGACGATCTCAACCGGAGAATCGACACGGAGTTTCGCGGGTTGCTGGCGGACATGCCGATCGGTGTTCGGATCGGCATCAGCAGCGGCGAAATGGTCGTCGGTTCCATCGGGTCCGAGAATGCCCGCAATTTCACCGTGTTGGGAGACGCCGTCAATCTCGCGGCCCGGCTCGAAAGCCTGAACAACGTCTACGGGTCGCGGATTCTCGTCTCCGACCGTACGCGGCAACTCGTCGCGGATCGATTACCGTTTCGCGAGATCGATACGGTCCGGGTGCTTGGAAAGAAAACTCCCGAGACGATCCACGAATTGATGGAATCGATGCATGCCTATGACACCGCTTCGTACGCAAGGGGGCTTAAGGCCTACTACGAAGGTGATTGGCTGACAGCCCGCGCGGCATTCCAGGCGTGTGGGCGTGTCAGTCCCGAGGACGCTGCAGCGCGAGCGATGCTTGAAAGGCTCGAGATCGTGCAGAACACCGTTGCCGACCAGCGACCGTGGGACGGCGTATGGCGTTTCGACTTCAAGTAGCGTCCGTCATTCGTTACGGCGAGGAAACACTGACCTCTGATTGCTTAAACGGTATCATCGCATCATTCACGAAAAACTGACAAAAAGGTAGAAATATCATGGTCGTTACAGTTCCCCGTCGGCGGTCGCGGACCGGCATCGCGAAACAGGCACTCGGGATCGTGTCGGCGCTGCTGCTGCTCGCGGGCGGCGCAACCGCCAATGCGGCGGATCGTACGGTACTGGTCCTGGACGCCTCCGGATCCATGTGGGGGCAAATTGACGGCACGCCGAAAATCTCCATCGCCCGCGAAGTGATCGGCGGCTTGCTCGAGGACCTGCCGCCCGACATGGCGCTCGGCCTCTATGCATACGGGCACCGGCGCAAGGGAGATTGCGCGGACATCGAGGAATTGGTGAACGCCGGTACCGGAAATCGTGAGCAGATTCGCCAAGCCGTTGAGTCGCTCAATCCGAAAGGCAAGACGCCGCTGTCGGATGCGGTGAAATTGGCCGCCGAGGCGCTACGCTACGAAGAGGACCGTGCGACGGTGGTGCTGGTGTCCGACGGTATCGAGACTTGCGACCGCGATCCGTGCGCCATGGGCGAGGCGCTGGAGAACGCGGGCGTGGATTTCAGAATCCATGTGGTTGGTTTCGACGTTGCCGAGCCGGAAGCGCAGGCCCAACTGCGCTGTCTTGCGGAGAACACCGGTGGTCGCTTCTATCCCGCGAGCGATGCCTCGGCGTTGCAGTCGGCGCTCGGCGAGGTGACCGCGCAGGTTTCCAGCGAGCCGCAGTACCCCGACATCGTCCTGACGGCGCCCGACGCGGTTACCGTGGGCGAAGTATTCGGTGTTGGATTCAGCACCACGGTTTCCGATCGGGACGTCATCGCGATCGTGCCGGGCGACTCGCAAGACGACGACCTTGGCAATCACGCGCGCGCCGGTACGAACAACGAGGCGACGCTGCGCGCGCAGGCCATCCCGGGTCTGTACGAGATAAGGTATATCGTTGCGGGCAGGGGCGACGTGATCGCACGAAAGGCGATCGAACTGTTGGAAGCGCAGGTAACGCTGCAGGCGCCGGCAAACGTGACGGCGGGTAGTACGTTCGGGGTCGGTCGCGACCGCACGGTGAACGCGAAGGACCTGGTGACGATCGTGCCGGCGGGCGCGAAGGACGACGTGTTGGGCAACTCGCACCGGGCGCGAGAGGACCTGGAACTGGAACTGACGGCGCCGGCGGAGCCCGGCCTGTACGAGGTGCGTTACGTGCTTGACGAGGGACGCCGGGTGATCGGTCGTCGCGCCATTGAAGTGACGGGCGTGGAACTCACTCTCGAAGCGCCGGACTCGGTGATTGCGGGCAGCCGCTTCGAGGTGGTGCGCGACCGCACGGTGAACGCGAAGGACCTGGTGACGATCGTGCCGGCGGGCGCGAAGGACGACGTGTTGGGCAACTCGCACCGGGCGCGAGAGGACCTGGAACTGGAACTGACGGCGCCGGCGGAGCCCGGCCTGTACGA
>JAUIEZ010000079.1 GCA_030429665.1 Gammaproteobacteria bacterium
CACGTCGCGCGCGCCTCCCGCCAGTCGCCGAATGGACCCCACCAGTCGGCGCACGAAAAAAAGCGAAAGCAACAGTCCGCTGACCGCGCCGAGCAGCGTAACGGCGAAATTCGCGACATACGCCTGCACCTGATCCCTCTCAGTATGTAGGATCGATTGACGTGCGAGCTCCTCCACCGTCTCGCGAAACCGGTCCATGTGATTTTCGAAATGATCTTCGAACGTTTCGAACTCGACGTGTGCATTCTCCAGCGCATCCGATCGATCGGCCGCCGCCGCCTGGTGGATACGATCGACGAACAAACGGAATTCGTCGTACTCCGACCTGACACGCGCCAGTTCCTGCGTCAACCGCTCTTCCTTGTAGTCGATCCTGGCATGGCTCTCGTCCCTGACCCGCAACCGGTGAGCCGCGTCGTCGAAAAGGCGTAGTGTCTCTTCGTGCAGTTGTGCGATCGCTTGTGCATCCTCTTCGATCGCCCGTTTCTCGTCATGGTGCGCGTGCATTCGCTCCACGAGCGCATGCTGTTCGAGAATCAGCACGTGGATATCGCGCATGTCGTGGGAAAACGGCAATTTCCTGCCGGCGAAGAAATGAAGCTCTTCGATCACGCGATCCAGCAGATAGAGCGATACGCCCGAAGAGGTCAGCATGAATACGAGCAGCAGCAGGACGATGCCGACGATCTTCTTTCCGACCGTCGGTTTCATCCCGCCGCAATCGATCTGAAGGGCCGACGGCCCGCCATCGCGCAAGTTGGATTCGATTTCCGTCGCATCGAGATTGGTTTTTCGATCTTGTTCTCGCCAACGTGACGCAACTATAACAATATTGTGCGAACTGGTCGCCGAATCCATTGCGCCGATCAAGCGATACCGCAGCGGAACGTGCACCGGCCCTCGCGTGAACGCTCGAGCGGAACAAGCACGGTCGAATGCGACGAGTCGGCAGCGGCCACGTTCGGACTTCCCGCCGTCCAGCCACGGACCGAGAATGATTCCATTAACGAACGCGATCGACCCGCGGTTCGCCCGGACGTGTCGAACGTCGACTGCGGTCAGTCGACGGGCTTCTCGACCCGCCGGGCCATCTTCGCGAAAGGTATCCCGAGGTTCACAAACGTCGTCAGTCCCGACAAGTCGTGTCCGACCGGGGCGACGTCGATCCCGTTGTCAAATAAAGTCGAGCCCGAAAGCGGCCAGCCGGCGAGAACCATCGCCGGTGCACCGCCCGGCCGGCGCACCGTTTACCGGGAAAGTAGACGCTGCAGCCACGCTGCGTGACCGATCAACGCATCGTCACCGTCCATCCTCCCGATAAGTTGAACGCCTATCGGCAGGCCCGACGAACCGGTACCGGCGGGCAACGTGATGCCGGGCACACCCAACAAGTTCCACATACGGGAAAAGATCGCGTTGCCGGTGCTCTCCAGTCCGCGCGGCGCTTCGTCCACCGCGCTTGGCGCGAGAAGGAAGTCGACGCCGGACAGGGTGTCGTCTAGCCGGGTCTGCCAGGTTTCGGCCAGTTCGCGAGCGCGCTGGTACTCGTCCACGCCGATTCGCAGGCCGTCTTCAATCAGCGAGCGCATGTGATCGCTGAGCTGGTCGCCGAAGTGGCGATACTCGAACATCCTCGAGCGAGCTGCCTCGTAGGCCATGACTACCATGTGAGCGTGGCTGATGTCGCCGTCGGCGCTACCCACGACAACCTCGCGCACATCAATGCCCTGTTCCCGCACCGCGCCCGCCACCGCGTCTACCACGCGCCGCGTCGTCTCCGACGCGTCGTTCCAGTGCGGCGTGCGCACCAGGCCGACTCGCAACGGTCGAACCTCGTGCGCCAGCTCGCCGCCATTGCACATTGCCCGTCGAATGATGCCAAGGTCACGTACGTCGCGAACGAAGAACCCGAGCGAGTCGTTGGTCTGGGACAGAGCGCATACGCCGCCGAGGTCGAACGCTCCGCGAGTCGACTTGTAGCCGACGACGCCGCAAAACGCCGCCGGCCGGATCACCGATGCGGCAGTTTGCGTACCGAGGGCGAACGGCAGCATGGCGTCGGCAACTGCCGCCGCGGAACCCTGGGACGAGCCGCCCGGCGTATGGCGTATATCGCAGGGATTGCGCGTCTTGTTGGGGTTGAGAAAGGCGAACTCGGTCGTGACGGTCTTGCCCAGCACGACGGCGCCGCAGGCGCGCAGCACCGCGATACAACCGGCGTCGCGTACCGGCCGGCTTCCCTCGTAAATGGGACTGCCCCAGCCGCTCGGCATATCGTGCGTATCCATGATGTCCTTGGCGCCGAACGGAATGCCTTCCAGGCCGCGACCCAGCAATGAGGAGCCGCTTTGTGCCAGCGCTGCGCGCGCGGCGTCGAAGTCGATGTACTCGAATGCGCGGACTTCGTGCTCGCGCTCCTCGATTCGCGCAATGCAATCTTCGAGCAACTGGCCAAGGTCCAGTTCTCCGCGCGAGCGCAGTTCGTCTAGTTCGGTCAGGGAGAGTTCGTTGAGAGTCGTCATGTCGTTATTTCCGCAGGGAGAACGTTGGTCGCGCGACAGAATATTTTGTCGCCGAAAGAATGCATGGTCTTTGTCGTACGGTAAACTTTCCCGGATCTCTCATACCGACACTCGGAGAAATCCATTGATCAGGCATTGGAATCCGGACGCGGCGCCGGCACCGGCCGCACGATACAGCCAATGCGCGACCGCGCACGGGCCGGGCAAACTGGTTGCCATTGCCGGGCAGGTCGGCGTACGACCCGACGGTACGCTCGAGGACGGCATCGACGCGCAATGCCGCCGGGCGCTGCTCAACGTCACGACAATCCTTCGCGCCAACGACCTCGAACCTCGCGACCTTTTGAAGATATCGGTGTTCCTCGTCGATCGCGGGCACCTCGCCGCGTACCGGCGGGCGCGGGACGAGATCCTTGGCGACGCGTGCCAACCGCCCAGCACGCTCGTTATCGTCTCCTCCCTGGCCGTTGCCGAGTGGCTGGTCGAGGTCGAGGCGCTGGCGTTCCGCGAAGATTAATGACTCGCACCGGTAATCGGAACCCTCTGCACGACCATGGATCACGGACGACACCGTACGCAATGCGAATCCCACACTTGGTGCAATCGCGACGCCGCCGGCTCGGGCACGTGAATTCCCGACCCCTGTATCGTCCAGCCGATACTGGTCGAGCAGCGCGTCTTCAGCGAATCCAGATCCAGTAGCGGATCGGTATCGACGTCGAGCAGTTCCTCGAAGCGGCACGTTACGTACCAACTCTGCGCGCCGACTCGTCGTTTGTCCGAATCCCAATGGGGCGCCTTGTGGCTCGGCTCGATGGCGGTGGCCCGCGCAAAAACGCCCCGCGGCTCCTTGCCTAGCCGGATGAAGTACACGCAATCACCGGCACCGATGGCGCGCGTTCGAACGCCCCACCTTTGAACCGCGGCCCGGCCATCATGCAACTCGGCCAGTCGATCAATACGCTCTCGCCACGCCGTGCGCAATGGGTTCCAGGCAACGAGGAAGGTCAGCACGAGCGTTCACGATGCACCAAAATGGAGACACTGAAAGGCGACGCCAACGAAGTGCACTCGTGTGTATGCATAATATGAATGGATATCGAAAAGTTTTTTTTCGTCTTTATTTTATATACCAAGTTGGCTAGACTTTTCCACCCATGACGCGACCGCACCACCGGCGCCGCGTGTTGACGATCATCCGTGCAGGCAGTTGTCGGGACCCCTTGGCCTTCACGATTCGAGCAACAAGGCGCGGTCGTCCGAGTCGGAAAAATCCGACGCCGGACTGTTGTGCGCGACGATCATCAACGGGGTCCTCAAACGTCGACTCGAGGAACAAGGCATGAGCGAGGAAGTACGCTGGTCCCACAAGCCGTTCGGCGGCTACCACATCAATGGGCCGCTGGAAGAAGACGTCGAACTGACTCACGTCGGTCCCGGCACGCCCTGCGGTGAATACATGCGACGATTCTGGCATCCGGTGGCAATGACCGAACAGCTCGGCGATCGTCCCGTCCCCATTCGCATCCTGGGCGAGGACCTGGTGATCTTCAAGGACCTGTCCAACCGCATCGGCCTGCTCCATCGCCACTGCGCGCACCGTCGCGCCTCGCTGGAGTTCGGCCGCGTCGAGCAGAAAGGGATCCGTTGCTGCTATCACGGTTGGCAGTTCGACGTTGACGGTACGATCCTCGAAACCCCCGGAGAACCCGCCGAAAGCGAGATTCGTCAACGGATCTGCCAGGGAGCCTACCCGGTGATCGAATACCGAGGGCTGGTATTCGCCTACATGGGCCCGCCCAACCTCAAGCCGCAGTTCCCGTTCCTCGACTCGTTCGACATTCCCGACCACGAGATGATTCCCTACTCCATTCACTCGCCGTGCAACTGGCTACAGGAAAGCGAGAACTCGATGGATCCGTTTCACAGCGTTTTCCTGCACGGCCGGGTCAACGGGCCACAGTTTCCGGGGCTTGAACACTTCGTCGAATTGCCGGTGGTCGAGTACCACAAGCGACCCGAGGGGTTCGTTTACAGCCATGCCCGCCGCCAGGGCGACTTGGTGATGATGCGATTTCACGATCACATCACCCCCAACATGGCGCAGAATGGGGGTATGTTTCAGCGGCTCGACAGACCGAAGATTTTCGGCCGAACCAGTCTTACCAAGTGGGTGGTGCCGCTGGACGACACCAACAGCCGCAAGTTCGGCTGGCGCCACTTCAACGACGCCGACGAGGTGCTGCGCCAGGGCGACAAGAGCCAGGTCGGCTGGGAAAAGGTGGACTTCTACGGCCAGACCGCTCACCGATCCGACGAGGAACGCCATGCCAACCCGGGCGACTGGGAGGCCTGGACCAGCCAGGGACCGATCAACATCCACAAACGCGAGTATCTCGGCACCACCGACGAGGGCGTGGTCATGTTGCGATCCAAGCTCAAGAAGGACATTCGAAGCGTCCAGCGCGGAAAACCGATCGCCCACGCCGAAGGCAGCGAGGACAAGCCATTCCATACCTACGGCGGCGATACCATACTGCGGGTACCCAAGGACGATTCGGACGATCGTGCGTTGATGAGACGCTTGCAGCGCGAGGTAATGAAGGTGATGTTTTCGGCCGATGACCACGAAGGCGACGATCGAATCGAGTACATCACCCGCGAGATCGTGGCCCGCTTCGGCGAAGACGCCGTTCGAGTGGACGTGAAGTGACGGCCGCTGGTCCTCGCCCGCGCGAGGGGGTACTGAAAATTCGCGGACACATGGCGGCGCCGGCGCATCCGCCGGCGCCCGGTACCATCCGCATCGACTCCAACGAGAGTGTCTACGGCCCGACGGCGACGGCCCGCGAGGCGGCCGTCGCGTCCATGAACGATGCCGAGCGCTATCCGCTGGACGGACCGCGGGTGCTGGGCGACGCCATAGCCCGCCGGTTCGACCTGGATCCCGCTCGCATCACCTGTGGATCGGGTTCGGACGACCTGCTGGCGCGCCTGGCACGAGTATTCCTGCGGGCGGGAGACGAGCTCGTTTATCCGGTGCACGGCTACCAGAAGATCCCCAACTACGCCCACGCCAACGATGCAACGCCGGTGCCCGCCGACGATCGTGAATTCACCGCCGATATCGACGCCATCATCGACCGGCTGAACGATCGCACCCGCATGGTCATGCTGGCAAATCCCGATAATCCGACCGGCACGTTCGTAACGGGCAAGGAGATCAGGCGCCTTCATGCGGCCTTGCCGCCATCCGTCCTGCTGGTGCTTGATTCGGCTTACGCGGAGTACGTCGACACGCCGGAATACGAACTGCCTGATCGACTGGTCGAGGAAAGCGACAACGTGGTCATGACTCGCACCTTTTCCAAGGTGTTCGGACTCGCGGGGATGCGCATTGGCTGGCTTTACGGGCCGCCGCGGATCATCGACCTGGTGACGAGAGTCGGTATCACGTTCCCGCTGTCGGCGCCCTCCCTGGCGGCTTCGCTCGCCGCACTGGAAGACGAGGAGCACACACGTTTCGTAGTCCGCGAGAACGCCGCCGTTCGCGAGGCGTTCGTCTCGCGCCTCTCGGCGCTCGGCCTGACGGTGTTTCCGAGCCAGACGAACTTCGTCCTGGCACGATTTGCCGGCGGCGCCGAACAGGCGCGCGGCGCGCAGGAATGGCTGGAATCGAACGGCGTACTGCCCCGCCGGCTGGCGGCCGGGGATTTCGCCGACTGCATCCGCTTCACCATCGGCAGCGCGGCGGAGATGACGCGAACGGCCGAATTGCTCACGGGATTTCTGTCATGAACGGGACAGCCGCGTTGACAGGCAAGACCACTGCACTAACGGGCGCGGCCATCGTCGATGCCTTCGCATCGGCAGGTGTCGAATTCGTCGTCGCGCTGCCTGACATCGTTACTTGCGAGGGTGTACTGTGGCCGATATCGAGCGACGATCGCTTCCGTCTTGTGATGGTATGCAAGGAGGACGAAGGCGTATCGATCTGTTCGGCGTTGTCCTACGCCAACCGTCGCGCGGTGCTGCTAATCCAGCACACCGGGTTTCTGGATTCGGTCAATGCCATTCGGGCGATGTGCACCGACTACGGATTGCCCGTCGTCATGGCCGTCGGGTTGCAGGGGATGGAACCTGATCTTGCACCCGCGCAATCGCGCCACGCCGGCATACGCATGCTCGAACCCATCATCGACGCCATGCAGATCGGATACACCATCCTCGACGAGCATTCCACAGGGGACGAGATCGTCTCACGGATCGAGAGAGCCTACGCAGAACCCGCTCCCTTCGTCTTTCTCATTCCGAGGTCGCCATTATGACCATGCGCCGCGACCGGGCGCTCGAGGTGCTCGCGAAACATTATCCCGACGGCATCGTCGTGCCGGTTTACCAGTCGGCGTTCGACTGGATGGCCATCCGACCCCACCCGCTCAACTACCTGTGTACCGGCGCCATGGGCCAGGCGTCGTCGCACGCCCTGGGTCTCGCGCTCGGCTGTCCCGGAGAACGCGTCGTGGTACTGGACGGGGACGGCAGCCTGCTCATGAACCTCGGCACCCTGGTCACCATCGGCCATCACTCACCGGTGAACCTGTGGCACTTCGTCTTCCAGAATGGCATATACGAGGTCAATGGACGCTTTCCCGTCCCCGGGCGACGCGACGTGGACTTCGCGACCATGGCGCGCGCCGCGGGGTATCCCCGCACCTACGCCTTCGACGACCTGGCGCTATTCGAGGACTCGATCTCGGAGGTACTTGCCGGCGATGGTCCGGTACTCGTCAACCTCGACGTGGAAGAAGGAGAAGCCTACCCGCGCGACTACGTCAGGATCCACAGCGCGCAGGAACGTGAATCGTTCAAGCACGCGCTCGAGGAACGCCTATGACCTCGCTCGGCTCTTCCTTTTCGGCGCGCGGAAGTTCTCGGAAACGTACGACTTGACCACCTGCGCGAACGACTCGGGAATTCTCGGCAGCTTGCGCTGGCGCAGGTACAGCAGCGCGAGATCTCCGTGGATGGCGGGTTCGAATGGGAGCGCGACGACGCCGCTCTGCAGCCGCATGCCCGGAAACGCCGGCCCGATGATGGAAACGCCGAGGCCCGCCGAAACCAGGTTACAGATCGATTCGGTAGTGCGAGATTCTATGCGAAGGCGGCGATCGACACCGGCGGCGGCGAAGACGTCGTCCACCTTGTGGCGGTAGTTGGAATCGACGCGGTAGGATATGAACTCTTCTTCTACAAGGTCGCGTGGCACGATTTTCTTTTTTCGAGCCAACCGGTGACTCTCCGGCACGATGCACACCGACCGACCGTGGAGCACCGGCTGGCTGATGACCGCCGGATTCTCGATCGGCAGCGTCGACAGGCCGATATCGCATTGGCCGGACGTGATGTACTCGAACACCCGTTGCGTGGGCTGGACTTCCATCGAAATCGAGACGTTGGGATAACGATGGGAAAACGCCGCGACAATGTCCGCGATGAACATGGCGACCACGCTGGGTATGGTAACCAGCCGCAGGTGGCCGCTATGGTAGGTACGGATGTTGACCGCCGCGTTGTAGATCTGGTCGAGACCGGTGAACGCGGTTTCCACCTCCTCGTAGAAGTAGCGCCCTTCGGCCGTCGGTACGAGTTGGCGGTTGCCGCGCACGAACAGTTCGAAGCCGATGATGCGCTCAAGGTCCTGTAGCAGGCGGCTGACCGCCGGTTGCGATATGTTGAGCATTTTCGACGCCCCTGTGACCGTCCCGGTTACCATGACCGCCCGGAAGGCATCGATCTGGCGAAGAGTGATCATTGATTCTTGTTGCTTGACGATGGACAGGAATCCGATTTTAAAGGCTTTGAGGCGAATTTACCCATGCTCGAAGAGTTCCTGTTGACAATTGGTGGCGAACGCCGCGAAGCGGGTTCAGGTCGATGGCTGGAGTCGGAGAACCCGTACGACGGCAGGTCCTGGGCCCGCGTGCCGCGCTGCGATGGCGAAGACGTCGAGCGGGCGGTGGAGGCCGCACATCACGCGGCGACTCGTGGCGAGTGGCCGGGAATGCCGGCCGCCCGGCGCGGCAAACTCCTGCATGCCGCAGGAAATCTCGTGCTCGAACGCGCCGAGGCGCTCGCCATGCTCGAGACCCGGGACACGGGCAAGCGCATTGCAGAGAGCCTACCGCAGATTCGAGGCGTCGCCGACTGGTTTTTCTACTATGGCGGACTCGCCGACAAGATCGAGGGTCGGGTGATTCCTTCGGACCCCGAAAGCGTCTTCAATTTCACTCTTCACGAGCCGCTCGGGGTTGTTGCGGCCATCACGCCGTGGAACTCGCCGATCATGATCGCCGCGTGGAAGATTGCGCCCGCACTGGCCGCCGGCAACACCCTCGTCGTCAAACCGTCCGAGCATGCATCCGTCTCGACGCTGGCGTTCATGGACGTATTCACGGATGCCGGTTTTCCTCCCGGCGTCGTCAATTGCGTCAGCGGCCTGCCGGACGAGTGCGGCCGGCCGCTCGTCGCACATCGACAAGTCGCCAAGGTCACCTTCACCGGCTCCGGTCACGGAGGCCGCGCGATCAACGAAGGTGCGGCAGGTTCGTTCAAGCGCGTGACCATGGAACTGGGAGGCAAATCGCCGCAGATCGTATTCGACGACGCCGATGTCGACAATGCCGTCAACGGCGTCGTCTCGGGTGTTTTTCTTTCCAACGGTCAAACCTGCGTGGCCGGTTCGCGACTGTACCTGCACCACGCAATCCGGGACAGGTTCATCGATACGTTGCTCGAACGTATCGCCGACCTGCCCATGGGTGATCCGCTGGATCCTGCGACGAGAATCGGCCCGATCGCCAACCGCGCCCAGTACGAGAAAGTTCTCGAGTTCATTGAAGAAGCGAGAGAAGCCGGCGCCCACTGTATCGCCGGCGGGAGACCTGCGGGCGAAGGTCTTTTCATTCCGCCGACCGTGTTCGTCGACGTCGACCACTCGATGCGTCTGGCATCGGAGGAAGTCTTCGGCCCGGTTCTCGCCGTGTTCACGTTCGACGACGAGAACGAGGTCGTCGAACTCGCCAACGACTCACCATACGGACTCGCCGCCGGAGTTTGGACTGCAGATTACGCTCGCGCGTTGCGCATTGCTCGCCGCCTGCAATGCGGCACCGTCTACGTCAACACGTATCGTTCGGTCAGCGTCGCCTCGCCGGTGGGCGGCTACAAGCAAAGCGGATTCGGTCGCGAGAACGGCCTCGAGGCCATCAACGAGTTCCTGCAAACCAAGAGCATCTGGATGGGCACCCGGGAACGGTTGCCGAATCCTCTCGCTTGACTCACCCGGAGAGAAAAATGACCAAAGCACGATGGACGGTAGGCATAACCCACCTCGTGGCGCCGCCCTTCGACCCCGAGCAGGCTGCGTTTGACGATCTTGCCCGCTTCATTCATTTCGATACGCGGGACGAAAGCCTGTTCGATCCTTCGCTGCTCGAGACGATCGACGCATTCCTGGTGTGGACGCCGACCATTACCGAACGAACCGCCGCGCACCTGAAGAAATGCCGAATCGTCGTCCGATACGGCGTGGGATACGACAAGATAGACCTTTCCGCTCTTGGCCGTCGCGGCATCGCGTTCTCCAACAATCCGGAGTACGGACCGGAGGACGTCGCCGACACGGCGGCTGCAATGCTGCTGTCGCTTCAGCGTCGATTGTTCGAACATGACACCCTGGCCAAGGACTATGTGGGCACGTGGCAGGAAAACGTGCTTCCGGGTACGCGACATTCCCGCGAGGCAACCCTTGGCGTGGTAGGACTCGGCCGCATCGGCACCAGCCTGGCGCGGCGGATGAGGCCCTTCGGATACCGAATTCTCGCCTACGACCCCTACCTGTCGAACGGCGTGTTTCGCGCCCTCGGTATCGAGCGCGCTACGTCCCTGGAAGAACTGGCGGCCGCCGCGGACCTGTTGAGCCTGCATTGTCCCCTCACACCGGAAACACGGGGCATGATCGACAACGCTTTCGTTGACAGCGTCAAGCCGGGCCTGATCCTCGTGAATACGGCTCGCGGCCGGCTCGTGGAGAATCTCGACGTTATCGAACGTGGCCTGCGAACCGGTCAACTGGCCGCCGTGGGACTGGACGTCCTGCCCGACGAACCGCCCGAGGATCACCCGTTGATCGACGCCTGGCGGGCCAACGACCAATGGCTGCGCGGGCGGCTGCTGATTTCGCCCCACAATGCATTCTACTCGGACGCCTCAATATTCGAGTGTCGCCTTGAGGCCGCGCGGACCGCCCGCCTCTACCTCGAAAACGGCGAACATCGTAATGCGATAAACGCCGAGACGTGACTACAGCGGAACGCGCCCGCGCTCCGTCGGGCGCGCATCCTGTCCGTCTGCGATCCCCTCGCTACTTGATAACGAAGGGGTTGTCTTCAATCTCGCCGAACCAACCGTCGGACTCGAACCAGTACTTGTTCTTCGCCTCCAACCATCCGTTCGATACGTGAAGTTGTATCCAGGTGTTGAGAAACGTCAGGAAATCCGGATCGCCTTTTCGGATCGCGAAGCCCCCCGGGTAATAGTTGAACTTCTGATCACCAAACGGCTTGAACAGTACGTCGCTGTTCGCCAAGGTATACAGGGACGGCTTGGGTTCGGAACTTACCACACCGTGAGCATTACCGTTTAGCACTTCCTGGAACGCCAATGGATCGGAGTCGAAGTACGTGAACTGCGCATTCGGAAACTTCTCTTTCATCCATTCGACGTTAGAGCTTCCGCGACGGACCGCCAGAGTGACATCCGGCCTGTCGAAATCTTCAAATGTCGTCCACCCTTCGGTCATCTTCTTGTTCGCCGAAAGCGATATCGTCGAGTAAGCGTACGGAATGGTGAAGTTTACCGTCTGTGCGCGCTTGGGTGTCGCCGACATCCCGCCGATGATCACGTCGAATTTTCCGGCGAGCAGCGCGGGAATGATGCCGTCCCATGCCGTGGGAACCAGTTCCAGTTCCCAATCGTTGTCCTCGGCAAACTTCTTGGCCACGTCGATCTCAAACCCGACAAACTCACCCTTCGTATTTCGCATCGCCCACGGCACGAACGTCGAAAAGCCGACGCGGACAGTCTTACTCTTCTTGATCTCCTCCAACGTACTGGAACCCGCAATGTCGCTTGCGAGACCTTGCGCGAGAACCTGGCCGGACGCCAAGGCCGAAACGATAATCGCACCAAACAACAGGTTGCGTCTTATCATGGCTTCACCTCCAATCATGTTGTATAACACTGCCGAAACGCTGTCGACGATTGCCGACCGTCGCATTATAGTGTGAAATTGACACCGCGCCACTTGATTGCGTTATCGAACAGCGGGGGAAAAACGGGCCAAAATGCAGAAACCGATTATCAAGCTTCGGGGCGTTTGCAAGCTCTTTGGGCAATTCCAGGCGCTCTATGACGTTTCCTTCGATGTAAAGCTGGGCGAACGCGTAGTTGTATGCGGACCGTCAGGTTCGGGCAAATCGACCATGATCAGGTGCATCAATCGGCTCGAGGAGCACGATAGCGGCGAGATTACGGTCGACGGCATCGAGTTGACCGAGGACATGGAAAACATCCTCTCGGTGCGCCGCGAGGTCGGTATGGTTTTCCAGCAATTCAATCTCTTCCCGCATCTTACGGTACTTGAGAACCTCGTCCTCGCCCCGATGCGCGCGCGCAAGTTGTCCCGTACCGAGGCCGAGAAGACGGCCATGGAGTACCTTGAGCGCGTCCGCATCCCCGACCAGGCCTCGAAGTACCCGGCGCAGCTGTCGGGTGGCCAGCAGCAGCGCGTCGCCATTGCACGGAGTCTGTGCATGAAGCCGAAGATCATGCTCTTCGATGAACCCACGTCGGCGCTCGATCCCGAGATGATCAAGGAAGTGCTCGACGTCATGATCGAACTGGCACGCGACGGCATGACGATGATCGTCGTGACGCACGAAATGGGGTTCGCCAAGACGGTCGCCGATACCATGGTGTTCATGGATCACGGCCGCATTGTCGAGGTTGCGCCGCCTTCGACGTTCTTTACGTCGCCGAAGAGTGATCGGACCCAGTTGTTCCTGAGCCAGATCCTGTCACACTAGCGTACGCCGACATGCCCAAAGTGTTACGCAAGTATTGGCGATTGAGCCAACGTTCCCGGACGTTCGCCACTATTCAATACCTTCTGTTTATGGGCATCTTGGTATGGACCGTGGTTCACGGCGCCAACCAGATGGGTTACCAGTGGCAGTGGTACAACATACCGGACCTGTTCGTGAAGGAGTTTCGCGGTGAATACTACGTCGGAAGACTCACCAAGGGACTTTGGGTAACGTTGCAGCTCACGTTCTGGTGCGTTGGATTGACCTTGCTGGTCGGCTTGATCACGGCATTGTTGCGAATGTCGAATTCGATCTCGGGAAAGGCGCTTGCAACCGGTTATCTGGAAGTTGTGCGCAATACGCCCCTGCTCGTCCAGCTTTATCTTTTTTACTTCGTGTTTTCTCCCATCCTGGGCATCGACCGGTTCTGGACCGGCGTCGTCTGCCTGACATTCTACGAAGGCTCATTCGTCGCCGAAATCATCCGTTCGGGCATCCAGTCCGTGGACCGCGGTCAATGGGAAGCGGGCGATGCGGTGGGGCTGAAGAAAGGCGATATCTACCGCTACATCGTCATTCCCCAGGCAATACCGATCATGCTGCCGCCGTTGACGGGACAGATCATCAACCTCGTCAAACACTCGGCAATCGTTAGCGTCATAGCCGTCGCCGATCTCACTACCGAGGGCCGTAACGTCATTGCCGACACGTTCATGAGCTTCGAGGTCTGGTTCACGGTCGCCGGCATCTATCTCGCCATTACGCTGTCATTGTCGATTTTCGTACATTGGCTCGAACGGCGCGCGGCATTCAGCCGCTAGTACGTACATGCAACGAAAGAAAACGAAACTGAACTGGATCGACGCGCTGGTCGTCTTGTCGATCGCAATCTTCGTGATCGTTATCGTGCGACGTGTCGAGAGCGTACTCAACTACACCTGGGACTGGAGCAAGATCGTACCGTTTTTCATCTACGTTGACAGGGAAACCGGCGAGTGGACCAAGAACCTGATGATCGAGGGATTGTTGATGACGATGCGGCTTGCCGTCTACGGCATCGTCGCCTCGGCAATCATCGGCGTCGTCATGGGACTTTGCAGGATTTCGTCGAACCTGTTCCTGCGGATGGTGGCGCGCAGTTATGTCGAGCTTGTCCGGAATACACCGCCCCTCGTATTCATCTTCATTTTCTACTTCTTTCTCTCTACACAGCTCATGCCGGTTCTCGGCATCGAAGAACTGGCCCGCTCCGATTCGCCGACGGTGCAGTGGCTGATTCGCATCCTGTGCGGCGATCCCGTACTGTTCTCGAATTTCATCTCGGGCCTGGTGTGCCTGAGCATTTTCGAAGGCGCCTACATCACCGAGATCGTTCGCGCGGGTGTGCAGTCCATCCCGCGGGGGCAATGGGAAGCGGGAAAGGCAGTCGGATTGTCCGGTTTCGACGTCATGCGGTCGGTCATCCTGCCGCAGGCAGTCAACCGCATTGCCCCGCCGCTGGCGAACCAGTTCATTACCCTGATCAAGGACTCGTCGATCGTCTCCCTGATCTCCATCCAGGAACTTACGTTCATGGCGGTCGAAGTCGGCGTATCCACGTCTCGGATCTTCGAAATCTGGATACTCACGGCCGCCATGTACTTCGTGATCTGTTACGCCTGCGTGCTGTTTTTCAATTGGCTGGAGCGGCGGGCGGCTCGCGCGCGGCGATAGTGAACCGGGGCATTGTCATGGTGTCCGCGGCCTTCGTTCACGGCGTCGCGTAGTCCATGGCGCCCGGCAACGTCAGGGGTATTTTGTGGATGGTGTTGTCGACGGTGGGATTTTCCTGTTCTCACGCGATCGTAAGGCAGCTTTCCCCGGAGATTCACAGCTTCCAGATCGTTTTCTTTCGCGCGATCGTCGGCATTCTCGTTCTGCTGCCCTGGCTCTTCGGGCTGGGGCTGGCCGTGCTCCACACGCAGAAGTTCACCCTGCACCTGCTGCGCACCCTGCTCGCGCTTGCCTCGGTCGCCTGCTTTTACTACGCACTCGGTGTAGTCCCCCTGGCAAAAGTGACCGCGATCGGCTTCCTGGCCCCAATTCTGTGCACGGCGCTGGTGATTCTGCTCCTTAAGGAGGCGACACGCGCGGCGCACTGGTGGGCGATGGCCATGGGAGCGGGTGGCATCCTGCTCATCGTCAGGCCCGGCATGCTGGCGCTCGACAAGGGCACGTTGCTGATGATCCTGTCGACGCTGCTGTTCGCATTCAACCTGTTGATCATGAAGATCCTGAGCCGCACGGACTCCAGCGTGGCGATTACCGGTTACACGATACTCATGCTGGTGCCCCTGTCGTTGCCTTTCGCCATCCCGGTCTGGGTTTGGCCCAGCGCGACTCAACTGACGTGGTTGATTCTGATGGGCATCCTCAACGGCGTATCGCTGCTGTGTTTCACGCAGTCCATCAAGGAAGCGGAGACCTCCGTGGTCATGCCGCTGGATTTTCTTAGAATGGTGTGGATGACCTTGATCGGATTCTTTTTTTTCGCCGAGATACCAGACTCCTTTACCTGGATCGGCAGCTTTCTGGTGTTCGGCGGCGCACTGCTTGTCACGTTCGTCGAACGCAGGACGCCCAAACCCGGCAAGGCGCCGGACGGTTAGTCGCCACCGCGGACGATCCCCTTACGGCACCCGCCGCCTCGCGGTGACATTTCCTCCAGGGATTACTGAAACGGCCGGGATCGGCCACGCGCCGCGCTTGGTCAAAAACGCGCGACGCGGCCTCGATTCTCTCTCGGTTTGGAAAACCCGGGTCCGGCGCGCATGCATAGGCATTGCCGTGCCGGCGGCCCGAGTTGCCAATGCCGACACCGTCGGAAATTCCATTGGACCGGACGGTGGACTCGACCAGCATTGCGCGCGAAGTTCCGCTAGCTGCAAATCGCTGGCAAAACCGCGATTTATATAACATACTACTACGTTCTTTCGATTACTGTGCCATATCATGTTATTCGAAACCTTTGGCTTCGAACACGCTCACCAGTGCGCGAACGACCTCTCTGCCTCGCTCCCAGAGAAGCGACTTCCAGCGCGCCTCGTCGATGTAGAACGCATCTCGCACCTGGCGACGAATCGCGTCCCCCTGCTCGCCCGCCGGGTTTCCGTACGCGTACAACCAGATGTCGGCGCGCATGGCATGATTGACGAGCGACCACTCGTGAGTGCCGAACTCCAGTCCCACGGGAGTCCATTCCAGTGTCGGTGACCCCGGACGAAAGCCGGCCAGTATCGAGCCCTTCGATCCGGCGTATCCGGAGGCGCCGGCCGTGGTACTGTGCACCTGCTTGCCGAACCAGGCGTGCAGGCGATCATATACGCTTTCACCTGGCTTGCTTGGGGTCATCAGCTCACCGTAGCCGTATGGCCCGAGCCCGGTGTGAAGATCCAGCAGAACAGCGCGGACGGCTGAAACCGTTTGTTGCTCGCAAACCGCCCGCAGCGTGCGGTTCGACCATGCCTCGGCAAACCCGCCGAAATGCACGCTGTCCGGGTGCAGGTACTGCCCCTTGGCCATCGCCTTCCGAACTTCGTCGGCGCCGTGACGTTCGCCAAGCTCGGCGATTTTCGCGTCGCACCAAGCGATGGTCTCCGCATCCCAGTGCCTCGGTACGGCATAGGGATACAGTTCTTCGAAAAGCTCGTTCTCGGGATAGTTACCGCCGGCATGATCGACGAAATTGCGGTTGAGATCGATATTGTCCTCGTTGACGCGCCTCAACCACGAAAAGCCGAACGGATTGAGCGCGTGCACGAGCACCAGCGCGGTGTTGGACAGCATGTCCCGCAACGACGTATCCAGCAACAATCCCCGCTGTATGGCCGAACCGCCAAAGCCTTCGACACCGTGGGTCGCCGAGGTCACGATCACCACGCTGGACGCGTCTTCCGGACCGATTCGGCACACGTCCGTCGCCAGCTCCTCGTCATGGAGTCCGCGAAGCCGAAGATGGAAACCGGTTGCCTCGACGCCGGTCGCGCGGCACGCGTCGAGAAACGTTTCTCGTGCCTTGGCGTAATTCTTGCTAAACAAGGTGTCGGGATCAGTCATGCTGGACTTCCTCTCGGTTGGTGTCGACGTCTACCCGTCGACCCATGATGGTATTCGAACTTCCCTGGAAACGCAGGATGGTTTCAATTCGAATTGAACGATCATGACCGCATCGATCAAGAACATCGACGCACAATCTCTCCGGATTCCGAGCCGCGAACCGGACGACTTGCCACGCGCCGAATCGGTCGACGCCAATAGTCCGCTGCTTGCCAGGATCGTCGACGCGTTGCCGGGAGCCGTGGGGTACATCGATGATCGCCAGGTCATCGTCTACGCGAACGCCCTCGCGGCGCAATGGTATGCGCGCTGCGTCGACGCGTTGATCGGCGAGCGAGCCTCGTTCCTGTTGGGTCACGGACGCGAAACGACTGCCGAAGCAATCATGGAGCGCCTGGGCGAGGCCATGCCGGTCCGGGAAGAGCGCGAGATCCGGTTCCCTGACGGGAGCATGCGTGTCGTTTTCATGGAGTTTCTGCCGGACCACGTCGGCGAACGGTTCGCTGGGCACGTGTTCCAGCTTCGCGACGTGACCTATCGACGGCGTACCGAAGAAACCCTACGCTCGGAGAATCGCCAACTGGATCTCAGCGTACGCGAAGCCACCTTCGAGCTTCGTCGGCGGAACCTCGCGTTGAAGAAGGAGAACGCCGCGCGCCGGCGCAGCGAGGAACGCTACCGAATCGTTTCCGAGTTGATGTCCGACCTTATCTACGTTTACCACATCGACGCGGACGGCAAGATGCGGACGGTTTGGTTCACGGGCAGGCTCAGCAAGGAATTCGCGCCGCAATTGACCGAGGGCGGGCACTACCGGGTTTGGCGACCTATTATTCATCCCGATGACGAAGTTATCCTGGACCAGCGCATCGAGCGACTGATGGGCAATCGCACTTCCGTCGACGAGTTCCGCGTCATCGACCGCGAAGGCATGACGAGGTGGCTGCGCGTATTCGGCCGGCCCATTTTCGACGAGGAACGGGGCCAGGTCACCCGAATCATGGTGGCGGCTCAGGATATTACCGAGACGAAGGTAGCCGAACGACAGCTGGAGCAGCACCGCTACATGCTCTCCGAGGCCCTCGCCTCGATGTCGGACGGTTTCATGCTGTTTGACAGCCGCGGAAAGCTCGTCGAGTTCAACGAGAAGGTTCGAGCGCTGTTCCCTGTTTCGGCATCGTCCATCGTCCGGGGTGCGCGCTTCGAGTCCATCCTGAGACGCGGCGTGTACAGCGGCGAGATCAAGACCTCCAGCGTCGACCCGGAACAGTGGATACAGGCCCGCCTGCAGGAATTCCCGTGCGATCACGGCGCGCAGGAGTTCGAGCTGGCGAACGGCCGCTGGATCCTGGCCACCAACCGGCCTACCGGCGACGGCGGCGTGGTTGCCATTCGTACCGATATCAGCGAAAGAAAGCATGCCGACGAACAGCGACGACAACACGAGGCCGAGCTGGCGCAATTGCTGCGCCGCGCGTCGATGGGGGAGATGGCTTCCGCGCTTGCCCACGAACTCGGTCAACCGCTGGCGGTGATCGTCAACTACGCCAGCGGATTACTCCGACGATTCGAGGCCGGAGAAGTCGATGCCGAGTCCACGCGCGCGGCGCTCATGAGCGTTCGTGACTCCGGCCAGCGAGCCAAGGAGATACTCCGTCACGTGGGTGATTTCGTACGACTACGGAGCCCGGAGGTACGTCCCGAGAGTATGCGCCTGATCGTGCGAGAGGTGGTCGACATGCTCGACGGTGCCCTGGTGCACAACGCGATCACCCTCTCGACTTCCCTGCCGCCCGAAGCGCTCCGGGTAGCGGTCAATCGCATCGAGATCGAGCAGGTCTTGTTCAACCTGCTGCGCAACGGCATCGACGCCATCAACTCAAGCGACCCCGATGTGCGTCGTATCGAGCTAACCTGCACGCCGGACGGGAACGGCTTCTGCGAGGTTTGCGTCTCCGATACGGGGCCCGGTGTCGACGACAAGGTGAAGGGCAGCCTGTTCGAACCCTATATCACCACCAAGGCTCACGGGCTCGGCATGGGTCTTTCCATCAGCCGCACAATCATCGAGGCACACGGCGGCCGCCTGTGGGTCGAGGCGACCGACCGCGGTGCCTTGTTCCGCTTCCGCCTGCCGGTGACGAACGATGGTCAGACGGATTGATGCGGTCGTTCACATCGTCGACGACAGCGTCGACGTGCGCGAATCTGTGCGCTTCCTGGTCGAGTCGGTCGGCCTCCAGGCGCGCTGCTACGAATCGGCAGACAACTTGCTCGAAACGTTCGTGGAAGACGCGCCCGGGTGCATCATTCTCGACCTCCGCATGCCGGGCTCCAGCGGTATCGAGACGCTGCAGAGCCTTCAGACCCGCAATATTCACCTGCCGGTCATCATAATGACCGGTCACGGCGACGTACCCGTCGCGGTGCGGGCGCTCAAGATGGGCGCGGTCGACTTTCTCGAGAAACCGTGTAACGACAACTACCTGCTCGAGGCGGTGCAACGCGCCGTCGACATCGACGTGCACGCCCGCGCCGAGCGGGCCCGGATTGGCGCTATCGGCGACGCGCTGGACACCCTGACGCGTCGCGAACACGACGTGCTCGAGTTGCTGGTTTCGGGCCACTCAAACAAGGAGATAGCGCGAACGTTGATCTTGAGCCCGAAAACGGTTGAGCGGCACCGCGCACGCGTCATGGAGAAACTGCAGGCGGGTTCCTTCGCCGAACTGGTCAGCAGCGTTTCTCTCTACCGGCAGAAGACGACCAAGGCCCCGGGAACCGATGACCACTGACGAGACGGCCGCTGGCAGACGCCTGTCGCTGGCGCTGATGTTGCTCGTCGCACTCGGTACGCTTCGCGGCGGAGGTACCAGCCTCGCCAAGTATGTGTCCATCAATGACGTACCGCCAATCGGGTATGCGATGTGGCAGTCGACATTCGCCGCCGCGTTGTTGTTGCTGTTCGGCACGGTGAGATCCGGCTCGAAACTCCCGCCGCGGGATCGTTGGGGCTACTTTGCGGTGACGGGTCTGGTCGGCACCGCACTGCCCAACTGCATTTTTTTCTTCGTCGTGCGACAGGTTCCCGCGGGAACGATGGCCGTGCTGCTAACCCTGGGCCCGGTCATTACCTACGGACTCGCGGCAGCGACGCGGCTCGAGCGGCTCGACCCGGTCTGGGACGAGCTGTTCCCTGGCGAGCAGGCGCGGATCGTGCGGCTGCAGGAGCAGCGGGCCGGCCGCAGCGCGGTCGACTGGGTGCTGCTCGAGACGACGCCGTGCGGTCCGATGCAGCTGCCGACGAAGTGGGAGCACCAGACCCGCCGCGCGCTCGGCTACCTGCTGCCTGGCGAGGACCCGCGCGACCCCACCTCGGCCCGGCTGCTGCCGGTCCTGCCGCGGCCGGATCTGCCGGTAGGCTTCCGTCAGCGCCGGCGCGATCTGCGTGCCGCCGTCCGCGATGATCCCGGCAATCTCCCGGATCCGGTAGTTCTCCGCCGTGCTGCCCACGTTGAATACATGCACAGTCCCGTCCGAAATCCCCGATTCGCGCACGATTCCCGCGACATCCTCGGTGATATCGTGCATGTGGCGATGCCCGCGGGTCTGCAGCGTGATTCGGTCTCGATAGGTCATGACGGCGATGCTATCCCTTTCCGCCCGATAAGGAAATGGCGTTTTTAGCGCGTCATGCCGTCCCTCCCCCAGTTGACAACTCGTGAACGCAGGGGCATCTTATATATGTAATGGTTGGAATCGCGACATCATCCGGTATCGCACGCCGAACCGCCCGGCTGTGGGCGCTCCCCTTCGCCATCCTTCTATCCCTCTCACACATCTCAGTTCACGCCTGCGTCGACGGAGACA
>JAUIEZ010000080.1 GCA_030429665.1 Gammaproteobacteria bacterium
ATTGGGCATCGAGGTGCCCCACCTTTGCTACAAGGACGGGTTGAGACCCGACGGCAACTGCCGGGCGTGCATGGTGGAAATCGATGGGGAGCGCGTTCTGGCGCCGTCCTGTTGCCGCAGCGCCACCGACGGCATGGTGGTGAACACGAACAGCCCGCGCGCGGTCAAGGCCCAGCGCATGGTGCTCGAGCTGTTGTCGTCGGATCTTGCCGACACGCAGTACACCCACGAATCCGAACTGGATATGTGGCGCCGCAAGATCGGTGTCGGCCGTCCGCGGTTCGCCGCAAGCCATCAGCCGGACGCGGACCTGAGTCATCCCGCCATGGCGGTCAACCTCGACGCCTGTATCAAGTGCACTCGCTGCCAGCGTGCCTGTCGCGAGGTGCAGGGCAACGACGTGATCGGCTACGCCTTCCGGGGCGAACACTCCTCCATCGTGTTCGACCTGGACGACCCCATGGGCAAGAGTTCGTGCGTGGGCTGCGGCGAGTGCGTGCAGGCGTGCCCCACCGGCGCATTGATGCCGGGTGAAGGGGCGGGCCGGGAAGCCGCCGATCGTACCGTGGACTCGGTTTGTCCTTACTGCGGCGTGGGTTGCCTGATCCGTTACCACGTCGACGGCGACCGCATCAGTCATGTGACCGGCCGGGACGGCCCGGCCAATCACGGCCGATTGTGCGTCAAGGGGCGGTTCGGGTTCGACTACATCTACAACCCGCAGCGGCTGACGCAGCCGCTGGTGCGGCGGGAAGGCGTGCCGAAGGGCATGAACGAGTTCTTCGATCCCTCCGATCCGCTCAAGATGTTCAGGCCGGCAAGTTGGGACGAGGCGCTCGATCTCGCGGCGAACGGTTTGAAGACCATCCGCGACCGCGACGGCGGCGGGGCCCTGGCGGGCTTCGGCTCGGCCAAGGGCAGCAACGAGGAAGCCTACCTGTTCCAGAAGCTGGTGCGCACCGGCTTCGGCACCAACAACGTCGATCACTGCACGCGCCTTTGCCACGCTTCCTCGGTGGCCGCGTTGCTCGAAGGCATCGGCTCGGGCGCGGTGTCCAACCAGGTGAGCGACGTGTCGAAAGCCGAGGTGGTGGTCGTGATCGGTTCCAATACCACCACCAATCACCCGGTGGCGGCCACCTTCATGAAGAACGCCGCGCGTTCGGGCGTGAAGCTGATCGTCATGGATCCGATCGAGACGGAGATTGCCCGTCACGCCCACTACTTTCTGCAGTTCAAGGCGGACACCGACGTGGCGTTGCTCAAGGGCATGATGCATACCATCGTCGAGGAGGACCTCGTCGACCGCGAATTCATCGCCGAGCGCACGGAGGGATTCGACGAATTCGCCGCCAGTCTCGAAGGCTGCAGTGCCGATGAGATGGCACCGATCTGCGGCATCGACGCCAATACCATACGGGAAGTGGCTCGCCTGTTCGCTACCTCGCGCGGTTCGATGATCTTCTGGGGCATGGGTGTCAGCCAGCACGTACACGGTACCGACAACGCGCGCTGCCTGATCGCCTTGTCGTTGATGACCGGCCAGATCGGACGTCCCGGTACCGGTCTGCACCCGTTGCGCGGGCAGAACAACGTGCAGGGCGCCTCGGATGCGGGCCTGATCCCGATGATGTATCCCGACTACAAGCGCGTGGACGACGCGGACGCGATCAAGCGCTTCTCCGAGTACTGGAATGCCGAACTCGACGAGAAACCGGGCCTGACCGTGGTGGAGATCATGGAGGCGATCCACGCCGGGCACATTCACGGCATGTACGTCCTCGGCGAGAACCCGGCGATGTCCGATCCCAACCTGGCCTTCTCGCGTTCCGCCCTGGCAGCGCTGGAGCACCTGGTGGTACAGGATCTGTTTCTCACCGAGACGGCTGCGTTTGCGGACGTGGTGCTGCCCGCCAGCGCATTCCCCGAAAAGACCGGCACCTTCACCAACACCGACCGGCGCGTGCAACTCGGACGCCGCGCGGTGCCGATGCCCGGAGACGCGCGCGAGGACTTGTGGATCGTGCAGGAGCTTGCCAATCGCATGGGCCTCGATTGGGGCCAGCGAAGCGTCGCCGAGGTCTACGAGGAAATGCGCGGCGCCATGCCCAGCATCGCCGGCATCAGTTGGGAGCGGCTCGAGGCGGCCGACAGCGTGACCTACCCGAACGCCTCGGAGAATGATCCGGGCCAGTCCGTGGTATTTCGCGACGAGTTCCCCACGGCCAATGGCCGCGCCCGCTTCGTGCCGGTGGGCATGGTCCTGGCCGACGAACAGCCGGACGAGGAGTATCCCTACGTGCTGATCACCGGGCGCCAGCTCGAACACTGGCATACCGGCGCCATGACCCGTCGCGCCAGCATGCTCGACGCGATCGAGCCCGAACCGGTGGTATCCGTCCATCCCGACGACCTGGCCGGGCTGGGGGTTGCCGAGGGCGAGCGCATCGCCGTGCGCTCGCGGCGAGGCGCGGTCGAGGCGTGGGCGCGTGCCAACCGCGGTCTGCCGCGCGGGCAGGTGTTCATCCCGTTCTGCTACCACGAGGCGGCGGCGAACCTGTTGACCAACGAGGCGCTGGATCCGTTCGGCAAGATACCGGAGTTCAAGTACTGCGCCGTCCAGGTGGACGCCGCCTGATCACAACGAGAGTCAAACAACCACCAAGGGAGGCAGCATGCCCCAGTTGATCGACGGCAAGGCCTTCGCGGCCTCGTTGCGCGAACGCCTTGCGGACAGCGTCCGCACGCTAAAGGAAATTCACGGCGTCACGCCGGGACTGGCCGTGGTGCTGGTGGGGGAGGATCCCGCCAGCCAGGTCTACGTTCGCAACAAGGGAAAACAGACCGTGGAAGCGGGCATGGCGTCCTTCGAGCATCGCCTCGACGCGTCGACCTCACAGGCGGAACTGTTGGCGTTGATCGACCGGCTCAATGCCGACGACGCCGTCAACGGCATCCTGGTCCAGTTGCCGCTGCCTAGACAGATCGACGAGGCGGCGGTCATCAACGCCATCGATCCTGCCAAGGACGTCGACGGCTTCCACCTGACCAACGTCGGACGGCTGGCGACCGGCGGCGACGGACTGGTGCCGTGCACACCGCTCGGCTGCCTGATGCTGTTGCAGGACCATCTCGGCGACCTCTCCGGGGCGAAGGCCGTCGTGGTGGGCCGTTCCAACATCGTCGGCAAGCCCATGGCGTCGTTGCTGCTCGCCAATCACTGCACCGTGACCATCGCCCACTCGCGCACGCGGGACCTGGCCGGCGAATGCCGCGCCGCGGACATCCTGGTGGCGGCAGTCGGCCGCCCGCGGATGATCCCGGGTGACTGGATCAAGTCCGGCGCGACCGTCATTGACGTCGGCATCAACCGGGTCACTGGGGAAGATGGAAAGAACCGCCTGGTGGGCGACGTCGATTTCGACAGTGCCGCCGCGGTTGCGGGCGCGATAACACCGGTACCCGGCGGTGTCGGACCAATGACCATTGCCTGCCTGTTGCGCAATACCGTCGAGGCGACCTGCCGCCAGAAGGGCATCGACCCGGGCGCCATACTGCCGGGATAATTCCACCTGCGCGCACGGTGAACGCGGCGCCGGGAAATCGGTTCCGGGCGCCATGAAAAAAGCCGGCTAACCGCCGGCGTTTTTTCGATGGTAACGCGCCCTGCCGTTACGAGTCCTTGCTCGATCGAATCTCCGCCGCCACGTCCTCGACTTTCTGGTGGCGTACGCTGACGCCGCGCACCATGAAGATCACCTGGCGCCCGATGCTCTTGGCATGGCCGCCGATGCGATCGAGCGAGCGCAGACCGAGCACCACGTGAACAGCGTCGCCGACGCGACGCGGGTCTTCGAGTACGTAGGTGGTGAGGCTACGCACGGCGTTGTCGAACTGGTCGTTTAGATCGCGATCCATCTCGATGACCTCGAGGGCGAGTTCGACGTCCATGGTCTGGAACGAGCGTATCGCCATTTCCACCATGGCATTGACGTACTTGGCCATTCGCGGAATACCCGCGAGCAGTCGCTCGTCGGGTTTCGCGTCATCCCGGTAGAGCTTGATCGCCAGGTCGGCGACCCGTCGGGCCTGATCGCCCACGCGTTCGACATACGACCCCAGGCGGTTGACCGTGAGCAGCACGCGCAGATCCCGCGCCATGGGCTGACGCAGGGCCAGGATGCGGTGAATCTCTTCCTCGATGGCGCGATCGTACTCGTCGATCTGCTTCTCCCGCTCGAGGATCGACCGTGCACGGTCGATGTCGCCCTTCTTGATCGCCTTGCCGGCGTCGCGAATCTGTTCGGACGCAAGCTCGCCCATCTTCCCGACCATGGCGATCAGCGCCTGAAGCTCTTCGTCGAATCGGTGGTAGATGTGACCCTCGGTAGCTTCCTGGGCCTTCTCGTTCGTGTTCATTGCATATTGCCTGCGTGAGCGTTAGCCGAAGCGGCCGGTGATGTAGTCTTCCGTCAGCTTGTGCCGCGGATTGGTGAAGATGTCGTCGGTATTGCCGACCTCCACCAGTGTGCCCAGGTGAAAATACGCCGTGCGTTGGGATACGCGCGCGGCCTGCTGCATGGAATGGGTGACGATGGCGATGGTGTAGTTTTGCCGCAACTCGTCGATCAATTCCTCGACGCGCGCCGTGGCGATGGGGTCGAGGGCGGAGCAGGGCTCGTCCATCAGAATGACCTCCGGCGACACCGCGATGGTGCGGGCGATGCACAGGCGCTGCTGCTGGCCGCCGGACAAGCCGGTGCCGGGTTCGGCGAGTCGATCCTTCACCTCGTCCCACAGGCCGGCCTTGCGCAGGGAACTCTCGACGATTTCGTCGAGATCCGCCTTGGACCGTGCCAGGCCGTGGATTTTCGGGCCGTAGGCGATATTGTCGTAGATCGACTTCGGAAACGGGTTCGGCTTCTGAAACACCATGCCCACCCGCGCGCGCAGCAGCACCACGTCCATGTTCTTGTGGTAGATGTCTTCCTCGTCCAGCATGATCTCGCCCTCGACGCGGCAGATGTCGATGGTATCGTTCATGCGGTTGAGACAGCGCAGGAACGTCGACTTGCCGCAGCCGGAAGGACCGATCATGGAAACGACCTCGTTCTTGCCGATATCCAGGGAGACGTTGTTGATCGCCTGCTTCTCGCCGTAGTACACGTTGATGTTGCGCGCCGACATGCGCGGCTCTGCGACGGTTACTACGCCGACGGTCTCAGTGGGTACTTCGGTTTTCTCGGGGGCGCGAGCGTCGTTCACTCCGATCATCCCCGGAGGCAGGGCGACGGCGTTGGCGGCGGTGGTCAGGTTGATGTCGGACATCGTGTGTACCTCAGTAAGCGCCGGGTTACCAGCGTTTCTCGAAACGTTTGCGAAGGACGACGGCCAGGGCGTTCATTGCGACCAGGAAGCTCAGCAATACCATGATCGCGGCTGACGAGCGTTCCAGGAACGCGCGTTCCGGGCTGTCGGCCCACAGGTAGATTTGCACCGGGAGCACGGTGGCCGGGTCGAGCGGACCGCCCGGTACTTCGACGATGAACGCCACCATGCCGATCATCAGCAGCGGAGCGGATTCGCCGAGCGCCTGGGCCATGCCGATAATGGTGCCGGTCATCATGCCGGGCAGCGCCTGCGGCAGGACGTGGTGGAATACCGATTGCACCCTGGAGGCGCCAATGCCAAGGGCCGCCTCGCGAATGGATGGCGGTACGGACTTCAGCGCGGCGCGGCTCGCGATAATGATCGTGGGCAGGGTCATCAACGTCAGCACCAGTCCGCCGACCAGCGGCGCCGAGCGGGGCATGCCGAAGAAGTTCAGGAACACGGCCAGCCCCAGCAGTCCGAAAACGATGGAGGGAACCGCGGCCAGGTTGTTGATGTTGACCTCGATGAGATCGGTGAACTGGTTCTTCGGCGCGAACTCCTCGAGATAGATCGCGGCGGCCACGCCAATCGGGAACGACAGCATCAAGGTCACGAGCAGGGTGAACAGGGAGCCCACTACCGCGCCGCCGATCCCCGCCTGCTCGGGCTCGCGGCTGTCACCGTTGACGAGGAAGTCCCAGTTGAACGCCTTTCGCAACGACCCTCCTTCGTCGATCGCGTCCACCCAGCCGATGGTACGGTCCGACAGGCGGCGATTCGACTCGGGCACGTCGCGATCGATGAAGCCCTTGTTGAGCATGTCGATCTCGTCGTCGGCCACGAGCCACAGGGTTTGCCGGGTCCCGATCAGGTCGGGGTTCGACATGACCATGTCGCGCAACCGGTACGTGGAGCCGTTGCTGATCAGTTTGTACAACTCGCGGACTTCCCGACGCCCGGTAACGTCCGGGAAGCGCGCCTTCAACGCGTTCTTGTACAGGCGCGAAAAGTCGGCGACGCGGCCGATCTGCTCCATGTTCCGCGTCCCCTCGGGATCGATCACGTCGGGATCGAAGTAGATCTCCAGGGCAATCTGCGATTGGACGAAGGCGGTGTAGCCCTTGCTGCCGATGGAGACGAAGAGCACGAGCACGAAGGCGACGCCCAGCAGGATCGCGCCCAGGCCCATGTAGCGGAAGCGTCTCTCGGCGCGGTATCGTTTTTTCAACGATTGCCGGACGACGGATGCCGTATCGATTGCGGTGTCAGTCATATTGTTCACGATACTTGCGGACGATGTGCAGGGCGATGACGTTCAGGACCAGGGTGACGAGGAACAGCGTGAGCCCCAGCGCGAATGCGGCCAGGGTCTTGGCGCTGTCGAATTCCTGGTCGCCGACGAGCAGCGTCACGATCTGCACGGTGACCGTGGTCACGCTTTCCAGCGGGTTCGGCGTCAGGTTCGCTGCCAGCCCCGCGGCCATGACGACGATCATGGTTTCGCCGATGGCGCGAGACACGGCTAGCAACACGCCCCCGGCGATGCCCGGCAGCGCGGCCGGCAGGATAACTTGCCGAATGGTCTCCGACTGGGTGGCGCCGATGCCGTACGATGCATCGCGCAGGGATTGCGGCACCGCGTTGATGACGTCGTCCGACAGGGACGAGACGAAGGGAATGATCATGATGCCCATGACCAGGCCGGCGGCCAGCGCGCTTTCCGACGACACGTCCAGCCCCAGGAGACCGCCGCCGTCGCGAATGATGGGCGCGACGGTCAGGGCGGCGAAAAAGCCGTATACCACCGTGGGGATGCCGGCAAGAATCTCCAGTACCGGCTTTGCGGACGCCCTGAGTCGGGGCCCGGCGTACTCCGACAGGTAGATGGCCGACATCAGGCCGATCGGCACCGCCACGACCATGGCGATGAACGAGATCAGCAGGGTGCCGGCGAAAAGGGGCACGGCGCCGAATGCGCCCGTGGAACCGACCTGGTCTTCGCGGATGGCCGTCTGCGGACTCCACTCCAGGCCGAACAGGAAACCGGGGATCGGTATTTTCTCGAAAAACCGGATCGCTTCGAACAGCACCGAGAGCACGATGCCGATGGTGGTGAGGATGGCGATCGAGGAGCACAGGATCAACAGCGCCCTGATCACTGATTCCACGGCGTTTCGTGCCCGAAACTGCGGCGCGATGAAACGCGAGGCCAGGATGCCGCCGCCGATACCGAGACACAGTACCAGCACCGTCATCGCCATGCGGCTCGTGGTCTTCAACCGGCTGTACTGATCGGCGGCCGCCTGGATTTCGGGCGATACCTCGCGGCTGACAATGGCCCCCTCGGCCTGGTTGCGAATATCGTTTACCACCAGGCCCAGGCGTTCGGCGGGCAGTTCGCGAATCTCCCGGGGAAGATCGTCGATGATGAACTGGGTAATCACGGTGTTCTGGGTCGCGAGCCAGAGCCCGAGCACCAACAGCGCGGGCAGGCTGCACCAGATTGCCGTCCAGGCACCGTAGTAGTGGGGCAGGGAATGCAGCCGGGATTTGCGTTCGGTGCCGGCGACGGCCAGGGCGCGTTTGCGCCCGTAGTTGTATGCAAACGCCGTGAACGCCAGCAAGACAAGAATGATCAGATATAGCGCCATGTGAAATCAGGCCGTTAGAAACGCAAGCGGCCGGTTCCCAGGGAACCGGCCGCCGACGTTACTGGTTATCGATGACAAGATACCAGTCGCTCCCCTTACAGCCCGGTCATCGGCGTAAGATTCTTCGCGGCCATCGCGTACTTCTCGCGCTCGGCTTTCGGCATGGGGATCAACCCCTTGTCCGTCAGGTAGCCCTCGTCGCCCCAGGCCTTCTCGCTGGAAAACTCCGCGAGATAACCCTCGATGCCCGGCACCGAACCGACGTGCGCCTTCTTCACGTAGAAGTACAGCGATCGAGACACCGGGTAGGAGCCGTCGGCAATCAGTTCGAATGTCGGCTCGACGCCTTCGACGACTGAGCCCTGAACCTTGTCGGCGTTCTGGTCGAGGAAGCTGAAGCCGAACACGCCGAAAGCGTTCGGATTGGATTCGAGCTTCTGGATGATGAGATTGTCGTTCTCGCCGGCTTCGACGAAGGCGCCGTCCTCGCGAACGGTGTGGCAAGCAGCCTTCTTGGTGTCCTTGTCCAGCGCGTTGACGGCTTCGAACGCCTCGCAGCCGGCCTCTAGCGCCAACTCGACGAAGGCGTCGCGTGTTCCGGATGTCGGGGGCGGGCCGTAGACCTCGATCGCGACATCGGGCAGTTCGGGGTTGATTTCGCTCCACTTCTTGTACGGGTTGGCCACCAGGCCGTCGCCGTTCGGATTCGGCACTTCCTTCGCGAGGGCCAGCCATACCTCCGCGAGCGAGATATTCGTCGGCTCGCCGGCAGTTTTCGAGTTGGCCAGCACGATGCCGTCGTAGCCGACCTTGACCTCGACGATCTCCTCGACGCCGTTCTTGGCGCAGGTATCGATCTCGGACTGCTTGATGCGGCGCGAGGCGTTGGTGATGTCGGGATGTTCGACGCCGACGCCGGCGCAGAACAACTTCAAGCCGCCGCCGGAACCGGTGGACTCGATCTTCGGCGTTTTCTGGCCGGAAGTCTTGCCGAAGTTCTCGGCAACGACCGTGGCAAACGGGTAGACGGTGGAAGAGCCGACGATCGACACGTAATCGCGTGCCGCCGCCTGTGCACTGGCGGCGCCGATAGCGACGGCGACGGCCAGGGTAAGGGGTCTTTTCAGCATGGAATTCTCCGCTAGGTTGGTAACAACTCGAGCGGATTATCGGGAGGAAATGTTACAGGGGAGTTGGCGAAACTTTGCAGAAATGTGACAGGCTCGGGGCCGGTTCGCCGGCGTCGGAGACACAACGGCGATTCTGCTTCGCACGGTGGGATTCACGGGTCGTCGAGGCGCTCGACTTCAATCGCTTACTAGATTATCCATAAAGCACGCGTGAACGCGCTTGGCGGGATTCGCGGAATCCGAGCGGTTTTTCAGCGGCTCACGGCCCGCGTCCCCATGTCGCCTCTCGTCCTGATATCGCGAACCCGGTCCGCCGGAAAGCGGCAGGTGAAGGTGCTGCCGACGCCCGGTTCGCTCTCGATCTTGAGCCGCCCGTCGTGGCGGATCAGCACGTGCTTGACGATGGCAAGGCCAAGGCCCGTGCCTCCCTTGTCGCGCGAGCGACCGACGTCGACGCGATAGAAGCGTTCCGTCAGGCGGGGGATGTGCTTCGACTCGATACCGACGCCGGTGTCGGCGACGGAAAAGCATGCCTCCTCGCCATTGCGTCGCCAACCGATCCTGATTTTTCCCCCCGGCGGCGTGTAACGCACCGCGTTGAACACCAGGTTGGAAAAGGCGCTCTCCAGTTCCAACGGGTTGCCCTTCAATCCCAGCGTATGGTCGCAATCCACGGCGATCTCGTGGCGGTTCTCCGCGCTTAACAAGTTGGCCCCGCGCACGATGCGCTCGATGACTTCGCTCATCACGACAGGTTCGGCGCTTTCGGCGCGGCTGCGCGTTTCCAGCTTCGAAAGCGTCAACAGGTCCTCGACGATGCGCTGCAGACGCGTCGACTGCGCAAACATCTGTTCGAGAATCGGCTTCCACTGGTCGAGCTCGTCATCGTCGTCCGCGTCGATCATCGATTCGAGGTAGCCGTGCACCACCGTCAGCGGCGTGCGCAATTCGTGGGACACGTTGGCGACGAAGTCGCGGCGCACGTTCTCGAGCTGATTGAGCCGCGTGATGTCGCGCGCCTGGATCAGGTGCTTGCCCTTGCCGTAGGGCACCACGCGAACTTCCAGCGAAATACCGTAGTCGACCGGGCTGGGGATCTGCAATGGACGGGAGAAGTCTTCCTGCTCGATGTATTCGCGAAACACCCTGTCGTCGACGTATTCAAAGATGCTTCGAGCCTGTTCCTTCGGCTTGGCGATTCCCAGGTAGTCGCGGGCCACGTTGTTGGACCATTCCACCATCCAGCTCTCGTCGAGTACGACGGTGGCGTCCGGCAATGCGCTGGTGGACTCCTGGAAACCGCCGAGGATGTTGCGCAAGCGCTTCTTGCGGTTCTTGCCGCGGTTGCGCACGTCGATTGCGATGTCGGTGACCGGTTTCCAGATGCCGACGCGAAACGGCGCGCGTTCGCGCTTCGGGTGCTCGATCCACTTGCGAAAGCGGTCGAGCTGGTAGAGATGCCAGGCGGCGTAGGCGACGGCGCCGGCGGTCAGGGGGAAGAGATTGGCGCCGGTAAACCAGCCGGCTGCTGCCAGGCCGCCAGCGGCGGCAATAACGGCAAGAATTTCCGCGTGGATCGGATCAATGCTCCGCATGCGATTCGACGGTGCCAGAGAAGCGGTATCCGGCCCCGCGCACGGTCTGCAGGAACCGCTCCGCTCCGAACGGCTCCAGGGCCTTGCGCAGCCGCCTGATGTGCACGTCCACCGTGCGCTCCTCGATGTAGACGTTGGTGCCCCAGACGCGGTCGAGCAGGCGCGAACGGCTGTAGACCTTGTCCTGGTGGGTCATGAAGAAATGCAGCAGCCGAAACTCCGTCGGGCCCATGTCGATGGCGGCGCCGTTGAAGGTCACCCGGTGCGCCGCGGGATCCAGTTTCAATTTTCCGACGGACACCGATTCTTCCGTTGCATGGGGAGACACGCGGCGCAGAACCGCGCGAACGCGGGCGACCATCTCCTTCGGTGAGAACGGCTTGGAAATGTAGTCCTCCGCGCCCGAATCGAGGCCGCGGACCTTGTCGTCCTCGTCGCCGCGCGCGGTGAGCATGATGACCGGGATGTCACGAGTGACCTTGTCGGACTTCAGCGCGCGAGTGAGCTCGATACCGCTGGCGCCGGGCAGCATCCAGTCCATCAGTACGAGATCGGGCGGGGTCTTGTGGATCATGGTGCGCGCCTGTTCGGCGTCGGCCGCCTGTAGCACCTCGTACCCCGCGTTGCTCAGTGTGTGGTTGACCAGCTGCCGGATAGCCTGCTCGTCTTCAACGATGAGAACCTTGGTCGTCATGATATTCGCCGGTTTCTGTCACAAAGCGCGAATTCAATCCGAGGGTCGTTACACAATGATGACAATCTCGGCAGTCTCGTGCCGGATCGGCACCGGCAAGACCTCGCGGCCCCTAGCCGGATGCCCCGAGGGTGATCCTGTCCGGATCGTGACCGAGGATGCGGAGGTTTTCCTTGGCGACGCTGTCGCCCTGGATGGCGGCGCGCTTGAACCACTCGATGGCCTGGTTCATGTCCGGCTCGACGCCTTGCCCGTTGGCGTACATCACGCCGAGGTTGGTCTGTGCGCCCGCATAGCCCTGCTCGGCCGCGCGCATGTACCAGCGTGCCGCTTCCGCGTAGTTGGCGTCGAGGATGATGCCGTCCTCGTAGTAGGAGCCCAGATCGGCCTGTGCCCAGGCCAGGCCGGAGTTCGCGGCGATGCGGATGGGTTCCAGCGCGGCGAGGAACCACTTTCTCGCCTCGGCGCGGTTGGTCTGCACGCCTCGGCCGTTCTGGAGCATGACCGCGAGCCGGAACTGCGCCCGCGCATTGCCGTTCTCGGCCAGCGGTCGGAGGAAACTGTAAGCCTCGTTGTAATCGCCGCGATAGTAGGCGCCGATGCCCGACTGCAAGCTCATCTCGGCCTGCGACTGGGCTGCCTGGCGCGCTTCCTCCTGGCTCTGGCGCGCCTCGGCGAGCGCGCGCTGCTCCTGCTCGACAAGACGCCGGCGGGTGTCGATCTGTTCGCGAACCGGGGGAATGTCCGCGTTCGCCGGGTCGATGGCGGCGGCGGTGGTCAGGTTGCGGTCGGCAGACTCGAGATCGTTGTTGGCCAGGCCCTGGCGCGCCTGTCGCACGAACTGCGCCGCGATCTGCTGAATGCCCGCGTTCGCCGGGTTGCTCTGGGGATCGATCTTGAGCATTTCCCGGTAATAGTAGAGCGCGTTGTCGAGCGGCGGTTCGACCAGCCGCCCGCCATCGAAGCTGGCGATGGCTCGACCCATCAGTTCCTGAAGCTGCTGCTGCCGTTGTTGTTCGGCCTGGCGCTGGCGCTCTTCCTCCTCGGCCTGGCGGCGCGCCGCCTCGGCTTCCAGTTCGCGCTGCAGCCGGACCTGGGCGATCTCGCCGCGAATGCGTTCGACGGCGGAGTTGCCCGCCTCGATCTCGGCGAGCTTGGCGATTTCCTGTTCGGCCGTGTCGAGATCGCCCTTTTCGAGCGCGGTTTCCGCGCGCTGAGTGAGGCGCTCCTTGATGGTGGCGATGCCGTCGACGGCGCGCGGATTGCCCGGGTCGATGCTTAGCACCTGGTTAAAGGCCGCCAGGGCGTTGCCGTTGTCGGGCACCGTCAGGCGACCGTTCGACAAATGGGTCTCGGCCTCCAGGAAGTGGGGTTCGAGCTTTCTCTCCAGCGCATCCAGCTTGCGCAGGGTTTGGAAGCGCTCGTTGTCGTTGGGCGCGGTAATGCTGGAAGCACTCTCCAGCACGACCTGCGGCGTCGACTCCGCGGCGGACGGCGCGGGGTCGCCGGACGGGCCCGCGGCCTCGTTGCTCGGCACGACGTTGATGCGGGGCAGGGGTTCCGCCGCGACCTGATCCTCGTCCGGCAGCGAACTGCCGTCCAGCCAGAAGTAGGCGCCGACCAGCGCCAACACCGCGGCGCCCACCCAGGTCAACGGGTGACCGAGAATCCTCGAAACGGGACTGCGTCCGATTGTTTCGAGTTCCTCGTCCCTAAACCAGTTCGAGGGGCCCGGCGCCGAAACCTCATCGACTCCGGTACCGTGCCGGGGCGTGTCGGTGGACGGTGCCGTTGGCGAATCCGGTTTTGCCGGCTTTGCCGGCGCGGTCTCCGCGGGCGGCAGGACGACTGGCGTTTCCGCCGAACTGTCGGCGGTCGCCGCGGCTGCCGCGTCCGGTTTTCCGGGTGTCTCCGGCAAGGCCTTGCGTGACGCCGCGCCGGCCGCGTCTTTCCTGTGACCGGCCGGGCGAACCGGCTGGCTCTCGGGGCGTTGGTTGGCGGCGGCGCCTTTCGGCGACTTGGATGCCACCGTGCGCACCGTCGGAATCGCGCGCGCGGCGCCGGCGTCGAGTGCATCGAGCGCCTCGATGGCCGTTTGCGGTCGGTCTTTCGGCTGAGGCGCCAGCATCCATTTGACGACGCGAACCAGCGATGGCGAATGTCGTTCCTCGATCGCCTTGATCTGTTCGTCGACCGGGTCGGGGCGGCCCGTGCTCACCGCGCCGGTGCGCCGCGCCGCGTGGGGCGGCGGCTCGCCGCTCATGCAATGCAGGAACACCGCCGCCAGCGAATAGAGATCGCTGGCGGGAATCATCTCCGCCTCGGAGCGGATGCGCTCGATGGGCAGGTAGAGGTATTCGGGCTTGTGTGGCTCGGTGTGAAATGCCGGGCCGACGCTGTTGAAGCCCACCAGGATCGCGTCGCCCTCGCCGTCGAGCAGAATGGAGTCGGCCTGGATTCCCAGGTGCAGCAGGTTCGCTTCGTGCGGCGCGACGAGGTAACGCAGGCACGACTTCAGCCAGTTCTCGATATTCGCGCCCGGCACAATCTTGCCGCTCGACAGCACGTTGTTCAGCGTGCAGCGGAAATCGAACGGCATCGCGTAGTAAGCCGTGTCGTTCTGCTCCAGGCAGGCCACGGCGCGGCCCTTGCCGTTGATGCGCGACAACGCCCGCGTCAACCGGTAGAAGCGTGTCAGCCCGAACTCGAACTCGTTGCTGACCGTTTCGTCACGCAGCAACAACGAGACGCGGTCGAGGTCCCGAACGCTCACTTCCTCCGGGAAGTACTCCTGGATGATCACCGCGCGACGGTTGTCGCCGTCGGTTCCGGTATAGGTGAAGCCGCTGAAGCTGTTGCAGACCAGCTTGCCCACGGTGAAGCTGTCGACCTGCGCACCGGCTGCCAGTGGCGCCGCGCTGTACTCGGTGCCGCTGTCGATTTCCAGCGGCCGCTCGCGAGGTTCGTGCTCCTGCTGCTTGTCGGGGCGTTTGTCGTCCAAGGGGTAGCGTGGAGGCTAAAGGGTTGACTTGGTGCCGGCAGCGCCGGCTGCGGGGACGAGCCAGAGGCGGAAGGCCTCGCGAGATAACCGGGCGGCTACAATTCGACTGGCCAGCGGGAAGGACAGGATTTGTGTACCGGTACCTTTCGTCATCGGACCAGACTAGTCGCCACGTTCGCCGTATGATAACGATAATGTTACGGAAATTGAATACGGCGGCCGGAACAAATCCGCCCGCCCCGAATCGCCCCGGACGGTGTCGGCACGCGAGCGCGCGGCGGCACCGTTGAATCGGCGGCCATGAAGGCATTTTTTCAAACGATACCGGTTTTACCATGACGCACCCAATCGACCGACACGCATTCGACATTTCGGCGCGAATCCGCGCAGTTCAGCCGCCGATCATCCCGATCGTCGCCGAAATGATCCGCGACAACCCGGGCACCATCTCCTTGGGGCAGGGTGTGGTCTATTACGATCCGCCCGGGGAGATCGCGCGCGGCGTGGCACGTTTCATGGAATCTCCCGCCAACCATCGCTATCAGCCGGTGGAAGGCGTCGCCGAGCTGCGCGCGGCCCTGGGCGCCAAGCTCGCGACCGAGAACGGCATCAATACGCGCGATAGCGAAGTCGTCGTCACCGCCGGCAGCAACATGGGATTTTTCAACGCGATACTGGCGATATGTGATCCCGGGGATGAAGTTATCCTGCTCACGCCTTGGTACTTCAACCACGAGATGGCCATCGGCATCGCCGGCTGCCGGGCCGTATCGGTGCCCACCGACGAAGGCTTCCAGCCGGATCCGGCAGCGATCGCCGCGCGCATCACTGAGCGCACGCGCGCGGTGGTCACCATCTCGCCCAACAACCCCACCGGCGCGGTGTACGAACGCGAAGTACTCGACGAGGTGAACGACCTGTGCCGGGAGCACGGCATCTTCCACATCCACGACGAGGCCTACGAGTACTTCCTCCACGACGGCGCGCAACATTACTCGCCGGCCTCGCGAGAGGCCTCAAAAGGGCATACTATCTCTTTGTATTCATTGAGCAAGACCTTCAGTCTCGCGAGCTGGCGCATCGGCTACATGCTGATCCCGCCGCACCTGCTGGACTCGGTGCGCAAGATCCAGGACACCAACGTGATCTGCCCGCCGGTGGTCAGCCAGTACGCCGCGCTCGAAGCCATGCGACTCGGCAGGGCGTGGTGCCAGCCGATGATCGAGCGAATCACCGGCGTGCGCGAGCATCTCTACGAGCAACTCGCCACCGTGCCCGGCGTCGTGCCCAATTCGGCGCGAGGTGCCTTCTACGTGTTCCTGAACCTTCCCGAGGCGAAGCGGACGGACCTCGACATCGTCCGCGCCCTCGTCACCGACTACCGCGTGGCCGCCATCCCCGGCAGCGCCTTCGGCGTCGACGAAGGCTGTTACCTGCGGGTGTCCTACGGCGCCCTCGAGCCGGAAACCGCCCGACAGGGCATCGACCGCCTCTGCGAAGGCCTGCGCGTCCTCGCCCGTAGCTGACCGCCCGTTGCCATCCGCCCGCGACTGGTTTACCCTTGCGCGCCCCGAATCCGCCAGGAACCGGCGCGATTCGGACCGATCCGGAGAGGTGGCCGAGTGGTTGAAGGCGCACGCCTGGAAAGTGTGTATACGTTAATAGCGTATCGAGGGTTCGAATCCCTCCCTCTCCGCCAGTACTGGCCTACCAAGTGACCCTCTGCAAATTTCCTTATCCTGAATCTCTTCGCTGAAATCGCCAGCAATGGCGGGCTTTTTCGGTGTTGCAACGGCACCTGGCCTTCAACGTACCTCGCCCGAATTTCCCCGTTTTGCCCTCTATTTGCGCCTTTCTCTCTGAGCAACGGCACCTCGGCGTTAAGAGGTACGCTTGTAAAAATGCTGTTGGATCAGTGGGTTATAAAACCATGAACCGCCCCGGGTTTTGCGGAGGCTGGTTGGTTTAAGTCAAGCCGCCATGGCGGCCTGACGGTTGAGTTGCTGGTAGTAGTTTGCCTCAGCTTCGGCAGGTGGAATATATCCCAGCGGCTGCATCAGGCGCTCATGGTTGTACCACGCCACCCATTCCAAGGTGGCCAGTTCCACGGATTCACGCGTTTTCCAGGGACCACGCCGGTGGATCACTTCCGCCTTGAACAACCCGTTGATCGTTTCAGCGAGGGCGTTATCGTAGCTGTCGCCACGACTCCCGACCGATGGCTCGATGCCCGCCTCGGCAAGGCGCTCGGTGTACCGGATGGAGACGTACTGCGAGCCTCTGTCGGAGTGGTGAACCAATGTGTCGGAGTGTCCCGGCTGACGGGCATAGAGCGCTTGCTCCAGGGCGTCGAGTACGAAATCGGTGGTCATGGTGGTACTGACGCGCCAACCCACGATGCGTCGGGCGAACACGTCGATGATGAAAGCCACGTACAACCACCCCTGCCAGGTCGAAACATAGGTGAAATCCGACACCCACAACCGGTTCGGGCGATCGGCTTTGAACTCCCGGTTGACGCGATCCAGTGGACAAGGCGTCGATGGGTCCGGCACGGTGGTGCGCACCGTCTTGCCGCGACGGGCTCCTTGCAAGCCGAGCTGGCCCATCAGCCGTTCCACGGTGCAGCGTGCTACCGGTACACCCTCGCGGTTCAGCTGCTTCCAGACCTTGTCGGCACCGTAGACCCGCAGGTTGGCCTGCCAGACCCGCTCAATCTCCGCCATCAGCACCAGACGAAGGATCCGCGACGCATAGCTCGGACTGGTAATCCCCTCGGCGGCGGCGAGCTCCTTGATGTCGGCGTACTTGCCTGTCTCCAGCCAGCGGTTCCAGCGATGGGCACGGACAAGCGCGTTGACGAGGGTGGCGTCGAAGCTGTCGGTGCGATCTCCGTTCACGGGTCCGCCCTCGGGCGAGAGGATGAGCTTGCGGCCGGCGTGGCGGCCGAGTTTCGCGGGGATGAAAATGCGGATCGTTGCGCCATCGGGGGAGAGAGTAGTTTCGGCGGCGGCTGTGGCTTTATTCAACTCTCGGGTCATGCTGCGTGTTCCTCGTCGTTTTCGGTGGTCGTGCTCGTCGACCGCCGATTCGCTTTCAGATCCAGCACCAGGCTTTGGATGCCGTTGGTTCGGATCTCGATGTGGATTCCTTCAAGTAGTTGCTATTTTGCTCGGTGACCGACCACATCTGAGCCACCTTACTGTCACTTTTCGGCGCTAAGGTCGGGTGTGGCTGTTAATATGACAAACGAGATCGAAAAATCCATCAGGCAGGTGCGGCATGACCCAGTTTCTATCAATGCGATCGGTAACACGATCGTTTCTTTATCAGCATTCTACTCGGTTGATGGTCATGACTCTGGCGGCCGCATTATCCGGTTGCATCCAGATGGGAAACGCAGTCGGGAATATTGAACCCGAGAAAAGTGGAGCAGGTTTGATGACTATTACCTGTTCCAATTGTCGACTGGAGATTCAGTGTGACACGCGGGGATGTCGTGTCGAAGATTCCGAATCCGCGACCCCGATGGAAGTAACCCTCGATGATTCAGGTTCATACAGCGCCTGTGCCTACTCGGGATGTTGGGAGGGGCAGGCTGAGGTACTGAAAACCGAAACCCACCTGATACTTCATGCAACGCAGGCACCATTCTTCAGCGGAGGTTCCAGTACCGATGGTAAGCCCATGGTTGTCAGCGTTGATCTGACAGACGATATTGCGGTGCTGAAGGTGGGTCCTTTTGCCCAACCACTGCAGTGCAGGCGCCCACGACCTCTAGGATTAGCGGTCTCACAGACAGGGAATCGTGTTGCATAACGGCTCTTGTGGATTGATCATGAACAGGCGACGTTCAGTTTCCACGAAGGCACCATGAAACTTGCAACCGCACTGTTCGCCTTGATTTGGGGCGTGGAAATCGTCCTCGACATCAAGGGTCTGTTTGGAACGGAATCGAGTATTCCAATTTGGGCGCTCGCCAATGTGGCTCCGATTCCGACCATCGAATACATCGTGTTGTTCCTGTTTCTTGTTTTCCTGATATGGCTCGTTCCCGTCGTGACTTTTAGAATGCTAATGACCAGGGTGGTGCGTCGAAGGCTCAACCACGGCAAGACAAGTAGGTAAATTCGCGAGATTGTTGAGAAATACCTATTCTGCGTGGACTCCGAAATCGTTTCGGGCTTCAGTAATCTCGATGACTCCTTCGCACTTGAACTGTTCGTTGATATAGGAAAATGCAGAAAACACGAAACCTATATTTGCATCAACCGTTCCAGATTTACCGGAATCCAGGCTGAGTATGGGGTTGCCGGAGTTGTCATAGTCATTTTCGTTTCCGCTGTAGTCGATCCAGTAAAAATAAAGTAATTGACTACCCGTATTGGTGAAGGACACCGATGCCGGGTGACCGGTGTCCACGGAGGTTATTTGCCCCCGCAATTCACACCCGTTGGCGGTGCTCGATAGATTGTTTTGTTGCTGGGAAACCCGGCTCAGGGCATCGCAACCTTCGGCGAGATTCATGTCGCAGGCGCGGGCATAGTATTGAGCAGCGTATGCCGGGTCCGGTGTGCTGTAGGTGCCCTGTTCGACGGCGAGTCCTGCCTCCAGGCATCCGTTCGCATGCCCCACCTGGCACATGGCAACGTGTAGTTCTGCGAGCTTTCGACCCGATGAGTCATGGCTGAAACCCTCGCGCAGGATTCGGATGCTTTGCTCGCAACCATAGACGCTTCGGCTTTCCGAACCCCCTATCTGCCTGGAGAGACAGACGCGTTCATACAAATCCAGTGCCGTGTCGTAGTTCAGGTGGGAGGGTATATCCCCTGCATAGTAGTCTGCGGCGGTGACGCAGTATAGAGTGTCGTTTCGTTCAAGGCAGAGTCTTTCGGCTGTGCCTATGGCGTCTGCACAGGCGCTCCGCAGCCCGCCGGTACATGCCGTTTCAAAATAATCGACGGCGGTCGGCCAGTCGGCGGCATGGGTATCGTTGCCACTCAGATGGAATAGCGCCATGTTGTTGCACCCGGTCATATTCCCCTGGCGGCAGGCGGTCCGGTTTTGCTCCAGGGTATCTTCATCATTTGGAGGGGTGTCCGGCTGCGGTTCAAACGCCTTCCCGGTGTCCGCGACCTGGCTGCGCAATGCGTCAGCCTCACCACATCCCCACTCTCCCTTCGAGTGCTCGCAGGCAATTTCCGACAATCGCAGTGCCAGACCCAGGTCCCTTTCCATTTTGTCGCCCGCGATCAGGTACTCGGAAAGCGTCAAGCATGCCACTCCGTAGGCTTGACAGGCATGGGAACCAATCCTGGCAAACTCCCTGCAGTCCTGTGCCTCACCCCCATCGCAGGCGGTCTTCGCCGCTTTGACGAAATGGTTTACTTGAACGGAATAATGAATCCGGACGCCTTCGTCCGTGTAGTCAGTCTCACCGAGAAAATCGAACACCTGGCTTGACGCCAGCCATTGTCGACAGGCCGGTACGAATTCGCCCTCGAAGCAATTGTCTGTTTGATCCTGCTGCCGCTGCCTCTCGTTGGCTGAGAGAGTGCCTTCGTAGCTCTTAAGAAGTTTCGCGTAGTGGGCCTTGTTGTCCCAGGTTTCGGGCATCAACTGGGTACAGCTCACAAACTCTTCGTTCTGCATGGCCTCGTCGTAAAGCATGAGGCCCGCAATTTCCCCACCGCAGTGCCAGCCCGAGACGGTGCCAAGGGTTTGGTTGTTTACCCCCGAGAGCGGCTGTGGGAAGCAGGCAGGATCTTCGTGGCTGTCGCAGGGGTTGCACAGTGTGGTAGTGCGGCCGTGGTGTTTATTGTGTGCCCAGCTATAGTCCGAGTAAAAGTTCACG
>JAUIEZ010000081.1 GCA_030429665.1 Gammaproteobacteria bacterium
AAGGCCAGGGCGTGCGCCCCGGCACCTACTGCGAACCGCGCATGGGGACCGTCGGCAGCCAGGACACCACCGGCCCGATGACCCGCGACGAACTCAAGGAACTCGCCTGCCTGGGCTTCTCCGCCGACCTGGTGATGCAGTCTTTCTGCCACACGGCGGCCTATCCCAAGCCGGTGGACATCGACACCCAGCACACCCTGCCCGAGTTCATCATGAACCGCGGCGGCGTGTCGCTGCGTCCCGGCGACGGCATCATCCACAGCTGGCTCAACCGCATGCTGCTGCCCGACCAGGTCGGCACCGGCGGCGATTCGCATACCCGCTTTCCGCTCGGCATTTCCTTTCCGGGCGGCTCGGGCATCGTCGCCTTCGGCGCCGCGCTGGGCGTCATTCCGCTGGACATGCCCGAGTCGGTGCTGGTGCGCTTCACCGGCGAGCGCCAACCGGGCATCACGCTGCGAGACCTGGTCAACGCCATTCCCTACGAGGCCATCAAGCGCGGCCTGCTGACCGTGGAGAAGAAAGGCAAGAAGAACGTCTACAACGGCCGCATCCTGGAGATCCAGGGACTGCCCGATCTCACCGTGGAGCAGGCCTTCGAGTTGTCCGACGCCAGCGCCGAGCGTTCCGCCGGCGGCTGCACCATCGACCTGTCCGAGGAATCGGTGGCCGAGTACCTGCGCTCCAACGTGGTCATGCTACGCTGGATGATCGACAACGGCTACGGTGACGCGCGCACCCTGGAGCGGCGCGCCCGCGCCATGGAGGAGTGGCTCGCCAACCCGACGCTGTTGCGTGCCGACGACGACGCCGAGTACGCGGAAGTGATCGAGATCGACATGTCGAAGATCACCGAACCGCTGCTCGCCTGCCCCAACGACCCGGACGACGTGAAGCCGTTGTCGGAAGTCGCGGGCACCTCCATCGACGAGGTGTTCATCGGTTCGTGCATGACCAACATCGGCCATTTCCGCGCCGCCGGCAAGCTGCTGCAGGCCGCCGGGGAAGTCATTCCCACGCGACTGTGGATCGCCCCGCCGACCAAGATGGACGAGCACCAGCTCATGGAGGAAGGCTTCTACAACATCTACGCCCAGTCCGGCGCGCGCACCGAGATGCCGGGCTGCTCATTGTGCATGGGCAACCAGGCGCGGGTGGCCGCCAATTCGACGGTGGTATCGACCTCGACGCGAAACTTTCCCAACCGCCTCGGCCAGGGCGCCAACGTATTCCTCTCCTCGGCCGAGCTCGCCGCCATCGCCGCGGTGATGGGCAAGCTGCCGACGGTCGAGGAGTACATGGCGTACGCGGCGAAGATCGACACCATGGCGCCGGAGATCTATCGCTACTTGAACTTCGACCGCATGCCGGACTTCGTCGACGCCGCCGAACGCGGCAAGAGCGTCGCCGTTCAGTTCGCCGCCTGACGCCGCGCGGTTCGACGACCGACCGCCCGCGCCGGACCGCCCGCCACGGAGCGCGCGCCGGGGTGGGCGGGGCACGGGAACCGCGCCCCCTGCGTCGACGTCAGTCGGCCGACGGATAGCCCCGGCCCTCGAGGATGAAATCCGGCAACAGGCCGCGTTCGCGAAGGTAGGGGTTGATCTCCATGGCCGCCAGGATGCTCTGGTACGCCAGCGCCGGTTTGCCCTGCTGCAGGCGGATCAATCCGCGACCCGCCATGGCGGCGAAGTGGCGGGGTTCCAGGCGCAGGACCTCGGCCACGTCGATCAGCGAGCGCTCGAAGTTCATCATGAGAAAGTGAACGTTGGCACGCTGGTTCCACGCCTCGGCATAGTCCGGCGCCATCTCCACCAGTTCGTCGAGGATGGCGAGCGCGCCGTCGAAATCGTTCCAGCGCCGCCGCTGCATGGCCTCGTCGATCATGGACTTGATCCCTGGATCGTCGTGGTCGGTCCACGTCACCCAGATGTCGTTCTCGATCCGTCGCGCGGCAGCCTCGTCAGGAGCTTCGGCGAGCGCCTCGTAGAGACGTTCGAGTTTCTCGTCGCGTTCGTCGTTCGTGCTCGCCGACGGGACCAGCATGACCAAACAAGCCGCGAATAGTGCGCCGACGCATCGCTGTTTTTTCATTTTCAACCTCCCGCATCAAGGCATCCACTCGTATTTGGACAATGTGCGGGCATCGTGGTTCTGTCGAAGATGCGCCCAGTGCTCGGCGTAGGTCTGCCCCGTTTCCGGATGCTTGTCCTCGGGCAGAAGATCCACGAGCGGCTTGAGCACGAAGTCGTATTGGAGTATTTCTTGGCGGGGGATGTCGTAGCCGTTGGCGCGCATCACCATGGCGCCATAGAGCAGAACGTCGATATCGAGCGTGCGCGACACGAATGAATCGTCGCCGCGCGTGCGACCCTCGGCTTCCTCGATTTCACGGAGTACCTTCTGCAGGCGGTCCACCGGCAGGTCGGTGTGGACGATGGCGGCAAGGTTGAGAAAGTCCGGCCCCTTGAAGCCCGCCGACGGCGATTCGTACACGGGCGAGAGCGTCATCTCGCCGAAGCGCTCGCGCAGCGCGGCAACGCCGGCCCGGATGTGACGGCGGCGATCCATGTTGCTGCCGATGCCAAGCACCACGCGCACCATGCTCATGCGCCGTCCGTGCTTCCTCGTTCGCCGCGCTCGATGAGCACGCCCACGTCCGTCGCGCCCGTCACCGCGCCCTTCTTGTTGACGCGCACACGGCACCAGGCGACGTCGAACTCGTCCCGCAGCAACGCGGCGATGCGCTCGGCAAGGGTCTCTACGAGGTTGAACTTGCCTTCCTGCGCCAGCGTCGTGATGGCCTTGGCGACATCCTTGTAGCTCAAGGTATCGTTCAGCGCGTCGCTGGCAGCGGCTGCAGCGATATCGAAGCCCATGTCGACGTCGACGTGAACACGCTGCGTAATGCGCCGCTCCCATTCCCACACGCCGATCACGCAGTCCACGCGAAGGTCGTGCAGAAAAATAATATCCATGTTGGTCTCCTCTCGATCTACGTGGGGCTGCCCTGGCCGAAAAAGCGACGGCCCTGCGCGGCCATCGCCTCGAGTCCCGGCGTGGGACGGTAGGCGGCACCCAGGTGTGCGAAGCGCGCGGCCGTCTCGCAGAACGCGGCGGCGCCGAGCCGGTCCACGTAGCGCAGCGCCCCGCCCAGGTAGCGCGGAAAGCCCAGGCCGCGTATCAGCGCCATGTCGGCCGCCTCGGGACTGTCGACGACCTCTTCCTCGAGGCAGCGAACCAACTCGATGCACAGCGGAACCATCATGCGCGCCACGATGTCGCCGTCGTCGATTTCGTTTGGTTCGCCGGCGGCGATTATAAAGTGCGCCCCTTTAGCGGTTGCCGGTTCGCGCCGACGGTTCGTGCCCGGTTCGTAATCATAGTAACCCGCGCCCGACTTCTCGCCCAGCCGACCGGCGTCGCGCAATCGTTCGCGCGACGTCACGAAGTCCAGCGCCATGCGCTCGGGAAAGCTTTCGGCCATGATGCGCGCGGCGTTCACCGTCGTGTCGATGCCCACCACGTCGAGTAGTCGCGCGGGCCCCATGGGCCAGCCGAAGGACTCCATGACACGGTCGATCCGAACGAAATCGACGCCGTCGTGCAGCAGCCGTTCGAATCCGTTGAGATAGGGGAACAACACCCGGTTGACGAGGAAGCCGGGGCAGTCGCGCACCACCACCGGGTGCTTGCCGATGGCGCGGGCGAATGCCACCGCGCGCGCCACGGCGTCGTCGACCGTCTCGGCGCCGCGAATCACTTCGACCAGCGGCATGGCCGTCACCGGGTTGAAGAAGTGCAGGCCGAGAAAACGACCGCGGCCGGTGATCGATCCGGCAAGCGAGTCGATGGCGATGGTCGAGGTATTGGTCGCGATCAATGCCTCCGGCGACAGCCGCGCGGCGAGTTTCGACAGCACCTCGCGCTTTACGTCACGATCCTCCACCACCGCCTCGACGACGAGTTCGCACTCGTCCAGTGCGGCGATGTCGGATTCGGCATGAACCAGCGCGCGGGCGCCGTCGGCGCGGTCCTGCGTCAGTCGGCCCTTGTTCACGCGCTCGCCGAGATATGCATCGATGCCGGCAAATGCCCTGTCCAGCGCCGCGCGCGACATGTCGTGCAGCCGCACATCGATGCCGGCCAGCGCGCACTGGAGCGCGATGCCTGCGCCCATGATACCGCTGCCGATCACGCCGACGTTCTTCACCGCGGATGCGTCCGCAGTGTAACGGCGCAGCTGTTTCTTCAGATACTGCTCGTTCAGGAACAGTCCCACCAGGCTCGCCGTGGTGGGGGTCCTGGCAACCTCGACGAAAGCGGCGATTTCCACCGCCATGGCTTCCTCGCGAACCAGGCCCGTGTGGCTTTCCATCGCATCCAGCACGGTGGACAACGCGGGATAATGTGGGTCGAGCTTCGCGGCATAGCGCGACCGCAGGGCATCGAAAACCGCCTTGCGCTCGTTTGCGTCCGGCAGCGGCGCCTCGATGCGCGCCGCGCGGCGGGCGTCGAGGCCGGTCACGCTGTCGGGGTCGAGTACGAGTTCGCGGGCGCACGCCGTCAGCCGCGCCGCGGGTGCCACGCGATCGACCGCATTCGCTTGCAAGGCGGCCGCGGCATCGCGCGGACGGCCGTCGGCGATCCAAGCCGCCGCCTCCTCCACGCCTACCAGTCGCGGCAGACGCATGCTGCCGCCCCAGCCGGGGAAGATGCCGAGCCCGATCTCGGGCAGACCGATCCGGGTATCGTCGGCCATCACCCGGTAGTCGCAGGCCAGGCAAATCTCCAGGCCGCCGCCGAGGGCGAGCCCGCCGATGGCGGCGACGGTCGGATACGGCAGGTCCTCGATGTCCGCGAACAAGCGATGCGTCCGCCACATGCCTTCCTCCATGACCGCGGCCGGCTGGCTGAACACCGTGGAAAAGCGCTTGATGTCGGCGCCCACGACGAAGGCGTCGAGGGCGCTGGTCAGCACCAGGGCGCGCACGCCCGCCGTTGCACGCAGGGCGTCGACCGCCTCGCGAAGTTCCCCGAGGGTGACGGCGTCGAACTTGTTGATCGGCGCGAGGGTGGAGCAAAAACAAATCTCGGCAACGCCGTCGGCATCGACGTCGAGACGCAATGTCCGACCCTGGTAGATCATGCCGATTCCATCGTCCTTTCGCCCGCGGGCGCCACGGCGAAAACCTCGACACGGCGCCCGGTCCCGGCGAGTTCGTGCACGCCCAGCGGCAGGTAGTCACCCGAACAGTGGCTCGCGAATTCACCCGACAGCAGCACCGGGTGGCCAAGCGTCTTGCACAACCCCTCGATGCGCGCGGCCTCGTTGGCGGCGGCGCCCACCACGGTGAACTCGAGTCGCGACGCCGTGCCGATATTGCCGTACATGACGTCGCCGATATGCAGCCCGATGCCGAATTCCATGAACGGTTGATCCGCGTCGCGCGATGCATTGTTGAACTCGGCGATGCGCGCGCAGGCATCGGCGGCAGCGTCCAACGTGCGGCGGCAGGCAGGCCCCTCACCTTGCTCGGTCGGCGCCATGGGGAATATCGCCAACGCCGCGTCGCCGATGAATCGCAGCACCTCGCCGCCGTGATCGATCACCGCGCCGGCCATGCAATCGAAAAACACGTTCAGGTACTCGAGAAACTCGTCCCGGGGCATGTTCGCGGCCAGGGTGCTGGATCGACGCAGGTCGCAGAACCAGATCACGGCGTGAATGTTCTCGCCGTCGCCCCGTCGAACCCGGCCCTCCAGCACGCGCCGCCCGGTCTGGGCGCCCAGGTAGGTCTGCAGCAGCGACTCGGACTTCTCGCGCTGGATGAAAACCTCCACCAGGCGCGCCAACAGCGGCATGACTTCGTTCACGAGGCCCAGCTCCTCGGTGGTGAATCCGCTCTCGCGATCGGTCGCCAGCGTCACGGCATTGATCTGCCCGTCGCTGAACGTCACCGGCATGGCCACGTAGTCCGTGCCGCCGGCGGCGCGTATATCGGCCAGCACCGGGAAGTCGTCGGTGCCGGAATCGTCGGTCAGCCGCCTGCGCACCCCGCCGGCGCCGTCGAAGATTGCCACCAGCGGGCTGTTCAGATACTCGGGCGAAGCGAGCCGCTCGTGCCGGAGCGTGAGGTGCTGGACGTCTTCCTCGCCGCGCGTCCAGCGGTAGGCGGCGCCGCTGATCAGCGGGTGCAACGTGCGCGTGATCAGCGAGAAGCGCACCAGGCGAATGCCGGCCGCCTCCAGGGCGCCGACCCAGCGCATCACGAGGTCCGCCAGCGAACCGGCCTGCCAGGCCTCGCGCAACAGCCATCCCACCAGGGGATTGCCCGCCGTGGCGGGCGGATCCAGTCCGACGGGCGCGTCTTCGTCGTGCTCCCAGCGATCGATGCGGTCGCGGTAAAAAGCGATGTAGTCGCGCACGAATTCCGATTCCGGGTGCGGCTCGGTATAGCTCCATGCCACGTTGTCGAGGTGCACGCCGTCGACGTCGAGATCGTAGTACTCGGGCGTGCCGCGATAGGGGCAATAGCTGCTCTTGTCGCCGGCAGACAAATGATCGGTGCGGACGTCGTCGCGCGGAAAGTAGAGCACCGGCTCGAGACGTCCCTCGCGCAGCAGCATGGCGCGATCGCTGTCGACGATCACGCGACCGGCAACATAGCCCCTCACGCGTCCGCGCCAGGGCTGGAAGGTGATGTAGTCCTCGCCCGCGCTGTTGCGCGCGACGGCGACGTGGCGCGGCTGTGCAACCTGCATGACGCCTACGCCTCGCGGAGCTTCCAGCGATAACCGGCGAAACGCTCGCGCAGCGCCAGCTTGCTGATCTTGCCGGTGGCGGTATGCGGGATTTCATCGACGAACTCGACCGCGTCGGGAATCCACCAGTGCGGCACCTTGTCCTCGTACCACGCAAGCAGCGTCGCCTCGTCGACCTGCGCATCGTCTTCACGGCGCACGACCAACAGCGGCCGCTCACCCCACTTGGGATGCTCCACGGCGATCGCCGCCGCCTCGGCGACGCCCTCGCAGCCCACGGCGATGTTCTCCAGTTCGATGGAGCCGATCCACTCGCCGCCGGACTTGATCATGTCCTTGTTTCGATCGGTGATCTGCACGAAGCCGTACTCGTCGATGCTGGCGACGTCGCCGGTGTTGAACCATCCATTGTCGTCGTGCGCGTCGTCACCGCCCTCGCCGCGGTAGTAGGCCCGACACACCCACGGTCCGCGCACCTTGAGGGCGCCCACCGCCTCGCCGTCCCACGGCAGTTCGTTGTCGTCGTCGTCGACAATCTTCATCTGCACGCCGAAAAAGCCGTGACCGGTCTTGGCGTCCATGGCGCGCTGCCGCTTCTCGGGCCAGTCGGCGAACTCGGGGCGCGGTGTATTGATGATTCCCAGCGGCGACATCTCCGTCATGCCCCAGGCATGGCGCACCTGCACGCCGTAGGCCCTGAACGCGTCCATCAACGCCACCGGGCACGCCGAACCGCCGATGATCACGCGGTTCATCGGCTTGATGTCGCCGCCTTTGTCGCGCAAATGCTGCATCAGCGCCATCCAGATGGTGGGCACGCCCATGGCGATGGTGACGCCCTCGTCGTTGATCAACGACTGCAGCACGTGACCGTCCAGCATGCGCGGTCCCGGCAGCACCAGCTTCGCGCCGTGCATCGGCGCGGCGAACGGCGAGCCCCACGCATTGACGTGAAACATGGGCACCACGGGCATGATGGCGTCGCGCATGGACAGGTCGTTGGAATCGGGCCAGGCGAACGCCATCGCGTGCAGGACGATGCCGCGGTGGGTATACAGCACGCCCTTGGGATGTCCCGTGGTCCCGGACGTGTAGCAAAGTCCCGAAGCGGTGCGCTCGTCGAGCGCCGGCCAGTCGTAGTCGTCCGGCTCGGCGGCGAGAAGTTCCTCGTAGCAGAGCGCGTTCGGCAACGAGGTGTCGGGCATGTCGTCGCGATCGCACAGGATCACGTAGGCCTCGATGCTCGGCAGCCTGGGCGCCAGGGACTCGGCCAGGCCGACGAAGCTGGTGTCCAGGAACAGCCAGCGGTCCTCGGCGTGGTTGACGATGTAGACGAGTTGATCGGGAAACAGGCGCGGGTTGATGGTATGGCACACCGTGCCGCCCCCCGCGGTGGCGAAGTACAGCTCGAAGTGGCGGTGCGTGTTCCAGGCCAGCGTGCCGACGCGGTCGCCGCGCTTCGCCCCGAGCCGGTCGAGAGCATGCGCCAGGCGGCAGGTGCGCTCAAAGGCGTCGGCGTAGGTGTGGCGATGGCGTCCGCCGCCCACGGTCTCGGAGACGATTTCCACGTCCGGGTGATTGCGCCGGGCATGTTGAAGTATGTCGGTGATTAGGAGCTCGCGCTCCATGATCAGTCCGTGCATCGTTCGTTATCCTCGATTCCTCTGGTGATCGGCGCCGTCGGTGACGGACAATCGCTCACGACCCGGCCGTCGGGCGGCGCCGGGCTTTGTTGTAACATTGAGCGAAAATCTCTCTTCCTTCAGCCATCGACCTCATACCATGATCCAATACTTGATGCCAGTGGTGGCCTACCTGTTCGGCTCGGTCTCAAGCGCCGTGATCGTCTCGCGCCTGATGGGCCTGCCCGACCCGCGCACCGAAGGCTCGCGCAACCCGGGCGCCACCAACGTGCTGCGGCTCGGCAGCAAGTCCGGCGCGGCATTGACCCTGGCCGGGGACGTGGCCAAGGGAATCGTTCCGGTGGCGCTCGCGCGGGCGATCGACGTCGCCGACCCGGTGCTGGCGGCGACCGGCCTGGCCGCGTTCCTCGGTCATCTCTACCCGATCTTCTTCGGATTCAAGGGCGGCAAGGGCGTCGCCACCGCGCTGGGCGTCTTCGCCGCCAGCAGCCTGCCGGTCACCGGCGCGCTCGTTGCCGTGTGGCTCGTCGTCGCGGGCATCTCGCGCATTTCCTCGCTCGGGGCGCTGTCGGCGGCGGCCGCCGCCCCCTTCGCCACCGCGTGGCTGGACGGCCGCGCCGCGCTCGTCGTCATGAGCGCCGTCGTCGCGGTGCTGCTCGCCTGGCGCCATCGCGCGAACATCAAGCGTCTGCTGGCCGGCGAGGAAAGCCGAATCGGAAAGAAATCCTAGTTCGCGCGGCCGCCCGGGAGCGCGCGAGTTTCAGATCGGCGACAACTCTTCCAGCGACCAGCGCGGCCGCACCTCGAAGCCGCCGTCGGTGACGTGCTGGCCCGCGGCAATGCGAAGCGCACCGGCGTGGGCAATCATGGCGCCGTTGTCGGTACAGAACTCGAGGCGCGGATAAAACACCTCGAAACCGTTTTCCGCGCACTCCGCGTCGAGCCGTTCGCGAAGACGTCGATTGGCGCCCACGCCGCCGGCCACCACCAGTCTCGCGCGACCGCTTTCGCGCAGCGCGCGCAGGGCCTTTATACGCAGCGTGTCGACCACCGCCTCCTGGAAGGCGTGAGCGATGTCGGCCACGGTTTGCGCATCGACGTCGCCGCGCTCGTCGCGGTGGGCGTCGACGGTGGTCAGCGTGTGGGTTTTCAGGCCGCTGAAACTGAAGGTGGTGCCGGGTCGGTCCACCATGGGTCGCGGGAAGCGGAAGCGGCCGGGGTCACCGGACTCGGCGGCGCGCGCCACCGCCGGTCCGCCGGGGTAGCCCAGGCCCAGCAGCTTGGCGGTCTTGTCGAAAGCCTCGCCGGCGGCGTCGTCGACGGTGGTGCCGATGATGCGGTATCGCCCCGGCGCGGCGACGTCGACGAGCTGGGTATGACCGCCCGACACGAGCAGCGCCACGAAGGGAAACGCCGGGGCATCGCTTTCCAGCAGCGGCGCCAGCAAGTGGCCTTCCATGTGGTGCACCCCGCAGGCCGGCACGTTCCAGGCGAAGGCCAGGCTGCGTCCCAGCGAGGCGCCGACCAACAGCGCCCCGGCCAGGCCGGGGCCGCGCGTGTAGGCGACGCCGTCCGGGGCGGTGCCCGCCATGCCCGCGGCCTCGAGCACGGTGCGCACCAGCGGCAGCATCAGCCGGATATGATCGCGCGCCGCCAGCTCCGGCACGACGCCGCCGAACGCCTCGTGCACTGCCTGGGAGGCGAGCCGATGGGCAAGCAGGCCATTGACCGTATCGTAGACCGCCACGCCCGTGTCGTCGCACGAGGATTCGATGCCGAGAATTTTCATTTCACCGGTATTTCAATTACTTCGCCGCGGAGAAATCGTCCCGCGACAGTTGTACATTTAAACGATCAGCCATTATAATCCGCGGCCTTTTTCCCGGTTTCACCATTTCTGGAGTCGAGTTGCCTATGCCGTCTGTCCGTGTCAAGCAGGACGAGCCGTTCGATCTCATCCTTCGCCGCTTCCGCCGTTCGTGCGAAAAGGCGGGCGTTTTCACCGAATCCCGCCGCCGCGAATTCTACGAGAAACCCACGTCAGTCAAGAAGCGCAAGGCCGCTGCCGCCGTCAAGCGCGAGAAGAAGCGCGTTTCCCGCCAGAACGTTCAGCGCAACCGTCTCTACTGATCGCCCCGCCGGGCATCATTCCCGCCAGACGATGGATCTCAAGTCCCGGATCGCCGACGACATGAAGTCGGCCATGCGCAACAAGGATTCCGGCCGGCTCGAGACCATCCGCATGATCCGCGCCGCCATCCAGCGCAAGGAGGTGGACGAGCGCGTGACGCTGGACGACAGCGGCGTGACCCAGGTGCTGCAGAAACTCGTCAAGCAGGCGCGCGACTCGATTACCCAGTTCGAAAGCGGCGGCCGCCAGGACCTCGTCGACAAGGAGCGGGCCTCCGTCGAGGTTCTCGAATCCTACCTGCCCGAAGCCCTCGACGACGCCGAGCTCAACCGGCTCATCGATGCCGCCATCGCCGACACCGGCGCCGGCTCGATGCGCGACATGGGCAAGGTCATGGGCCATCTCAAGCCGAAGGTCGCCGGCAGAGCCGACATGGGTGCGCTGAGCGCCAGGATCAAGCAGCGTCTCGGCGGCTGACGACGCGCCCGACAGCGACTCGGCGAGAACACGCGAGCCCCCTTACTGCGAAATCCATCGGCCCGGTGTATTCTCGCGCCATGGCCGGCAAGATCCCCCAGGAATTCATCGACGAGCTTCTCCAGCGGGTCGATATCGTCGACGTCATCGACCATCGCGTTCCCCTGCGCAAGGCCGGCAAGGACTACCAGGCGCGCTGCCCGTTCCACGACGAGAAAACCCCCTCCTTCACCGTCAGCCAGGTCAAGCAGTTCTACCATTGCTTCGGCTGCGGGGCGAACGGCAACGTCATCAGCTTCCTGATGGAATACGACCACATGGAATTTCCCGAGGCGGTCGAGGAACTGGCCGCGCGAGCCGGCATGAAGATGCCCGAGAAAACCGCCTCCGCCGCCGCGGCCGGAAAACGTAGTGACGACCTGCTGCCGTTGCTCGAGCGCGCCAGCCGCTACTTCCAGTCGCAGTTGCGTCAGCACGCCGACGCCGCCCGCGCAGTGGAATACCTCAAGCGCCGCGGCGTCAGCGGCGAGGTAGCCCGGCGATTCGAGCTGGGCTTCGCCCCGGACGCCTGGAACGGCTTGATCGGCGGTTTTCGGGCCGGGCCGACTGAGTTGCCCACGCTCGAACGCGCCGGCCTGGTGATTCGCGGCGAACGCGGCAGCTACTACGACCGCTTTCGCGGCCGGGTGATTTTCCCGATTCGCGACCACCGCGGCCGCACGGTGGGCTTCGGCGGACGCGTGCTGGGCGACGGCGAACCGAAGTATCTCAACTCGCCCGAGACGCCCGTCTTTCACAAGGGCTCCGAACTGTACAACCTGTTCGGCGGCCGCGGCGCGATACGCGACGCCGACCTGGCCATCGTCGTGGAGGGCTACATGGACGTGGTGGCGCTCGCCCAGCACGGTATCGACAATGTCGTCGCAACCCTCGGCACCGCCACCACGCCGCAACACCTGCATCGCCTGTTTCGCCTCGCCGCGCACGTGGTGTTCTGCTTCGACGGCGACCGCGCCGGCCTCGACGCGGCCCGCAAGGCCATGGAAACCGTGCTGTCGGAAATGCACGGCGGCAGGCAGGTGAGCTTCCTGTTCCTGCCCGAGGGTCTCGATCCCGACGATTTCGTTCGCCGGCACGGGCCCGACGCATTCCGCGACGCGGTCGGCGCGGCAAAACCGCTGGACGCATTCCTGTTCGAACATCTTCGCCAGCAAACCGACCTGTCGCGCCCCGACGGCCGCGCCCGCCTGGCGGAGCTGGCGCGCCCGCTGCTGGCGACCATCCCGCCGGGGCCGTACAAGGAAATTCTCACCCGGCGTCTCGGCGAGATCACCGGACTGGACGACCAGCGCTACCTGGCCGGTTTCGTCAGTGGTACCCGCACGGAACCGGCGAACACGGAGAAACGGCGTCCGAGGCCCGACAGGCCGACCCCCCTGTCGTCGTTCGCCCACCTGCTCAGCCTGCTCTTGCAGCACCCGGAATCCGCGCGCCGGCTGCCGGAGATCGAGGGCCTGGACGAGCATCCGGCACCGGCGGCGCGGGTGCTCGCCGAGGTCATCGCCATTCTGCGCGAAGACCAGCCGCCCTCCACCGCCGCCCTGGTGGAACGCTTCCGGGGTACGCCACATCACGGCAGACTTGAAAAACTGGCCGCGTGGAACCATCCAATCGGCGACGAAAGCCTGGAAGAGACCCTGCTACAGACAGCCGACACCGTGCGTCGCACCGTGGTCGACGACGCTATCGACAAGCTGCTCGAAAAATCCGGCCACCAACCGCTCAGCGAAGACGAAAAATCGGACCTGAACCGGTTCATGCACCTGAAACAGACCCTGCGCATGGACGCCGAATCTCCGGCGCGGTCGGGTTAGGTGATTTGGCCTCTTCTTCTGGATTTTCACCAAGTTACACGCTATACTAGCGTGTTTGCATTTTCCCCCGGTGCCCCACCACACACGAGGTCCGCATGGATCAGAAAGCACAACAGTCCGAGCTGAAACGTCTCATCCTCAAGGGCAAGGAACAAGGGTTCCTCACCTACCGGGAGATCAACGATCACCTGCCCGAGGACATGCACGACACGGATCAGATCGAGACGGTCGTCAACATGATCAACGATATGGGCATCGAGGTCTATGACAATCCGCCCGATCCCGACAGCCTGATACTCAAGCACGCCAACCCGGACGACGAGGAAGTCGTCGAGGAAGCCGAGGCGGTTCTCACCACCGCGGTCGAAAGCGAGTTCGGTCGCACCACCGACCCGGTTCGCATGTACATGCGCGAAATGGGTACCGTGGACCTGCTGACCCGCGAGGACGAAATCAACCTCGCCAAGCGCATCGAGGACGGCATCAAGCAGAGCGTCGAAGCGATTTCCACCTGTCCGGTGGTCATCGGCGAGCTCGTGCGCCTGATCGACGCCATCTCGCGCGAGGAAATGCGCCTGACCGACCTCGTCAGCGGCTTTGTCGACCCCAACGCCGTCGAGGACGACGTCATTCCCACGCCCGCACTGGCTTCCTCCGCCGACAGCGCCTCGTCGGACAGCGCGGATGACGATGACGACGGCAATGATGACGACGGCAACGATGACGACGACGACGATTCCACGGCGGCCGTCGTCGACACCGGGCCGGACCCGGAAGAGGCGCGCGAGCGCTTCGAGCGCATCATCAAGGCCTATGCCAGCATGGTGAGGTCGATCGAGAAAAACGGCCCCGGCAAGCCGGCGATCAAGAAGCACCGCAACAAGCTGGCGGGCGAGTTCATGGAGCTTCGCCTGACTTCGAAGGCCATCGACCACCTCGCCGTCCAGGTTCGCCTGCTGGTGGAACTGGTGCGCTCGCAGGAAAAGATCATCGCCGAGATCTGCATTCGCAAGGCCAAGGTCAAGCGCAAGGTGCTGTTCGAGCATTTCATCGGCAACGAGGCCAGCACCAAGTGGATCGACAACCTCATCAAGAGCGGCGAAGGCAACGCGGAGGTGCTCACGGCGCACCGTGAGGACCTGATCGAGGCGTGCAACAAGCTCGCCGAGGTCGAGAAGATGAGCGGCCTGAAGATCGAGGAATTCAAGGAGATCAACCGCAAGATGTCCATCGGCGAGGCCAAGGCCCGTCGCGCCAAGAAGGAAATGGTCGAGGCCAACCTGCGCCTGGTGATCTCCATCGCCAAGAAGTACACCAACCGCGGCCTGCAATTCCTGGACCTCATCCAGGAGGGCAACATCGGCCTGATGAAGGCCGTGGACAAGTTCGAGTATCGCCGCGGCTACAAGTTCTCGACCTATGCCACCTGGTGGATACGCCAGGCCATCACGCGCTCCATCGCCGACCAGGCGCGGACGATCCGCATCCCGGTGCACATGATCGAGACCATCAACAAGCTCAATCGCATCTCCCGACAGATCATGCAGGAGCAGGGCCGCGAGGCGCTGCCCGAGGAGCTGGCGGAGCGCATGGACATGCCCGAGAGCAAGATCCGCAAGGTACTCAAGATCGCCAAGGAACCGATCTCCATGGAGACGCCCATCGGCGACGACGAGGATTCCCACCTCGGCGATTTCATCGAGGACAAGAATGTCGAGGCGCCGCTGGACGCCGCCACGACGTCGGGCCTGCGCCAAGCCACCCAGGAGATCCTGCAGAGCCTCACCACGCGGGAAGCGCGCGTGTTGCAGATGCGCTTCGGCATCGACATGAACACCGACCACACCCTGGAAGAGGTCGGCAAGCAGTTCGACGTCACCCGTGAGCGGATCCGCCAGATCGAGGCCAAGGCCCTGCGCAAGCTGCGTCACCCGAGCCGCTCGGACCACCTGCGCAGCTTCCTCGACAACTAGACGAACCCGCGCCGGGGCGCGCCGACGGCACGCCCCGGCGCCATGCCCCTACCCCAGCCACCAGGCGAAGACCACCACGCTGCCGCTGCCCGCCACCACCCCCGGCAACAGCGTTCGGCGGGCCGCGAAATACGTGGCGAACGCGATCCCCACCGCGGCAACGCGCGCCCATAACGGCAGCGTCGCGAGATCGTTCGCCGGCAGCACGATCATGCGGAAGACCAGCCCCGCCACCATCGCGTAGGACACGCAGGTCACCCACTCGAACACCGCGCCGGACGGATCGATGCGCCGGGCAAACACCACGCCCAGGAATCGCCAGAAGAACGTCGCGAGCGCGCACAGCAGCACCAGGACCCACAGCGACATCATGCTCATGGCGTCTCACTCCGCGATAGCCGCCGGCCGATCACGAACCCGAGCGTGCCGCCCACCAGCCCCGTCACGACGAGATCCATCTGCGGCACCAGCGCGTTGGCGACCAGCATCACGACGCAGCCGAACACCAGGGACAACCGCCCCGGCAGCCCCGTCACGGCCGACAGCACGAGGGCGAAAAACAACGGACTCAGGAATACGAAGCCGAGCACCATCGCCGCCGGCATCACCCCCGAGGCGTGGTAGCCGAGCAGCGTCCCCGCGACCGCCGCCGCCAGGATGGAGCTGGCGAACACGGCGTAATAAAACCCGCGCCAGCCCGGCTCCACCCCGGGGAAGGCCTTCAGGCACATCGCCCAGGAATTGATCGACAGCAGTTGCGCGAAGACGAACAGTGACCATGGCCGGGATGCCGTTCGGCTTACCGTCGGCAGGAAGGACACCACCATGGGTAGAAATCTGGCATTCGCCAGCGAACAGGCCACGACCGCCGACAGCAGCCCGTGCCCGGCCGCCGTCAGGTCGACCATCGCCAACTGGCCCGGCAATCCCCAGATCAGCATGGTCGCCGCCACCGCCATCGACGGTTCGAAGCCGCTGACCCGCGCCAGCGAACCGAAACCCATCATCGTGGTGAGCAGGATGAAGGCCGGCAGGGACAAGGAATCCCCGATCGCCCGCCAAAACACGGCGCGGCGTCCACTGATCAGGTTCTGGGACACGAAGCTCGAAGTCGAAGGAAGTTCTTTCTGACCCGAAGAGTTTAGCATCCGGCCACGAGGCATTGAGACGACACCTTGCCGTGGACGCATACGCGCCCCAAGGCAACGGCTTGAGAAACGCCCCCGGCTGTGCGAGTATCCGCGCCCGCAAGCACCGCCGCCCCTCCTCCCGATCACCGGCGCGGAAAGTCGTATAATCTGCGACGGATTCCAGAACGAATACGGGCCTGTAGCTCAGTTGGTTAGAGCAGTGGACTCATAATCCATTGGTCGTAGGTTCAAGTCCTACCGGGCCCACCAATTACGCGATAACAATCAAAGATTTATCGTGCATTCTCTTTCCTCACAATCCCTTCGTATCTACAAATAGCGCACTGGCGGCGCACTTGATGGCAACTCATGCCAACAAATGCGCCGACAACGGTCAATGCCATGCGCATCAGATCCAATCCGAAAACCATAGAATCATCGAGCGAGAGACGCCTGTAGTGCGCCAGAATGCGCCGCAATTGCGCCTCTAGTGCGCCTTGTCTGACTCTATTAGATTTTTATCGACGTTATTTCAGGTATATACAACATTTATTCATTGGACTGTATATCACCTGTTGCGCTTTGTTGTGGTTTCCGGTAGCCTCTTTCACAACGAAACAGGCCGTCAAGGTGCGCTAACACCAAGACGGCCCTGACCGTTAACCAACTGGAGTTAGCAGTACGGCAACGGCTACACACAAGCCTACCAGATTGCCTCCAGTCCCGAACAAGAGGACTGAGCCATGGCATCCATCCGCAAGCGCACGAATCAAGACGGTAGCGTCTCTTATCGCGTTGACGTTCGTCTCAAAGGATTCCCTCCGCAACGCGCCACCTTCAAGCGATTAACCGACGCAAAGCAGTGGGCAACGAACACCGAATCCGCCATCAGGGAAAACCGCTACTTCAAGACGGCAGAAGCCCGAAAACACACGTTCAAGGACATGGTGGATCGCTACATTCGCGATGTACTGCCAATGAAGTCGGAACACGCACAGAAAGCACAGAAAGCCCAACTGGAATGGTGGAAGTCTCAGCTAGGCGATTACACCCTTGCGGACGTGAACGCGGCGCTTATCACCGACTGCCGCGACAAGTTGCTTACCACTGAGACGAAGCGCAAGCGGCAACGTACCCCCGCCACGGTCGTTCGTTATATGGCGGCCCTGAGTCACGCGTTCTCTGTGGCAGTGAACGAATGGGAATGGATGGAGGTCTCCCCGATGCGGCGCGTGAAGAAACCCAAGGAACCTCGCGGTCGCGTTCGCTACTTATCTGACAACGAACGAAAACGACTGCTGGAAGCTTGCCGTAACTCTAACAACAAAAACCTGTACCCCGCCGTAGTGCTAGCGCTATCAACCGGCATGAGACAAGGCGAGGTGATGGGGCTCAAATGGGACGATGTGGACTTTCAGCGCGGCCGCATAGTTCTACACGAGACTAAGAACGATGAGAGGCGCGTTGTACCGCTAGCAGGGCACGCCTTTGATGTTCTCAAAGAGCATTCCAAAGTGCGGCATCTGAAATCGTCATTGGTATTCCCAGGCCGCCGAAAACCCGAAGCCAAAGTGCGCGGACTCTCGAAAAGCGAAACTGATATTGAAAAGCCCATGGACTTGCGACAACCGTGGCTAGCGGCGCTCAAAGAGGCCAAGATCGACGATTTCCGATTCCATGACCTTCGGCATAGCACGGCATCCTATCTCGCCATGAACGGCGCGTCATTGGCCGAAATTGCCGAAGTGCTGGGACATAAGACGCTACAAATGGTGAAGCGCTATGCGCACTTATCTGAAGCGCACACGGCCAGCGTCGTTTCGCGAATGAATGACAAGATATTCGGCTAGGTATCATGCATCTGGAAGACTGCCGGAAAAATAAAGGATGGCAGGATGCTGTTTCCGGCTGGCGTCGACTTTTCCTAAAGAGCCTACGAGACTCGACCGAAGAGGATTCTCGGTACTCAGTTGAAGCCATCCCAATCTCTGTGGTTGTTAAGTCTTACAGGGAGTTTTTTTCCTCTGGAACTCTTAGCGCAACCGATGTGCAATCCCGATTCGAGCGATTGCTTCTGAATTTTCTTGTCGATTTCTCTGAGAACGCCTTTGATGTCGATAGACTCCGAGAGGTACGGGAAAGAAAACGAAAAAGGGATAAGGCAACGCTACTTCTGAGGGAAGCCGCGCTGTTAGAAAACCTACCGGAAAATTATTATGAAACTCACCAACCAACTTTCGGATTCAATCCCAACAACCTGTTGATACCAACACCTCCAGGTTTAGAACATCTCCGGGAAGAGTGGAAACTTGAGTTCTTGGGTGCTCGCGGCGGAGCATCGAGAACGGAGGGGGCGCGACGCGCCTTGTTTGTTAAAGTACTCGCAGCTAAGCTGCCGCTATCAGAAATGAAAAGTCCAAATGCATCAATCGCCAAGCTTGGCGAATTAGTGGGATTGAAGTTATCTCCAGCATACGTTCGTTCAGTACGACTCAAGGGTCGCACCTAAACCGTTTTAGAAGCATTTCTTTTTACCTTTATCAATACGCCATAGTCACGCCCGCAATTGGCAAAAACGCCAATATTGCTCGTTTAATCTGCAAACTTGGAGTTTGTGACTATGGAAATTCCCTCTCTTCTTACCGTCTCTCAATTTTCCATTAAGCATCCGGCGTTTCCGGAAGGCGGCTTGCGCTATCGCATCTTCCACGCTGATTCGAATGGCCTCGCCGAATCCGGCGCAATCATTCGGAACGGTCGGCGCGTTCTAATCGACGAACAACGATTCTTCGATTGGCTCCGTACCTCTCAGCGTGTCGTTTAAGCGGAGTCGCCACTATGGATACCCAGATACGACCAATCGGTCGTGAGTCGCTTCGTGTTGGTCAAGACTGCCGCATCGTTCATGACATCTCGAAATCCTGGCTAGACGGCAACACGCCCGATCCCGAGGATATCGAGCAGTTCCGTGAGTCCGCCAACCGCCTGTTGTTTCTATTTGATACGGATGGAGGACTCGAACCATGAACTCACTCCGATACATACTCGTCGTCAATCGTCGCAGGTGCGATGCTGTCGTCGCGTTCCCGTGGAACAAGCCACCCACGGAACTCAGGCAGGCCGTTGACAACCCTCAGTGCTACTTCAACGCCGAGGTTACGCGGGCGCTCAACTACGAACCGAACCGCGACGAACTGATTTTCTACCAGTTCACCGACAAGCACGCCTTCGAACGGGGATCGAAGCTAGTTGCCAAAGGGACTTCACTCGATGCGTTTGAAACGATGATCACCCCCATCGGTTACCGGCGTGGCGAGATCACTCCCGGCGTGGTCGAAAGCGTCAAGTCTGAGCATCGCTCTGGCTACTCGCAGCGGCAGATTGCCGAGAACAACCGCATCGCTCTCGGAAGCGTCAATGCGATTCTTCGAGGCCAGTACGATGAGAAACGGACTGAACGGGGGTGTACGGTCAGAAAAACCGGCCCCCAAAAAGCCCGTAAACACGGCGTTCAAAAGGGGAAAAATCGACCGACTGATACCCAAGCTAGGGTTTCGTAATTTTCAGACTTTTGAACACCGGATGCTCGTCAAGAGAAAGGCGCGAACCGTTGCACCGGAACGCGCCTGACGAACGAACTAACAAGTGGGATGCAGAATGAATTATAGCGCAATCGAGAAGCCACGGAGGGCGAATCATGGGTAGACGTTCGAGACGGAATGACGAAGCGAGGGAAAAGCGCGGCGGCGAAAACTTTATTGCACTACCGCATATCGTAATCCGTAGCCAATCGTTCGCCGGTTTAACGCGGCCAGAGACGAAACTGCTTTGCGATATGTTGGCGCAGTACAACGGGCATAATAACGGGGATCTGTGCGCAACGTTCTCAGTGATGCGAAAACGGGGCTGGAAGTCTGAGGGCACACTGCACGCGGCCCGACGTGGGCTAGAGCGCAAGGATTGGATTCAGGTAACACGGCAAGGCGGCCGCAATACTTGCACCCTTTACGCGCTCACGTTCTACGCAATAGACGAATGCAACGGGAAACTTGACGTGGAACCTACGCGAAAGCCAAGTCAGGCATGGCGGCGGCATGGATAACGTAAATTATTTTTCGCACATTTGAGGAGGCGGTGGTCTCCGTGGTGTAGTTGGAACGGCGACGCTACAACACACCAAAGAGAACCACCACCATGCAA
>JAUIEZ010000239.1 GCA_030429665.1 Gammaproteobacteria bacterium
CATCGACGCGTTGGAACCCTTTTATCCGGACCGGGTCGCGTCGCGGATTCTCGGCATGGGCGACGTGCTCAGCCTGGTCGAGGACATCGAACGCAAGGTCGACCGGGAAAAGGCGCAGAAGCTGGCCCACAAGGTGCGCAAGGGCAAGGGTTTCGACCTGGAGGATTTCCGCGAACAACTCCAGCAAATGGAGCAAATGGGCGGCTTGGCCGGCATGGTCGACAAGCTGCCCGGCATGGGCAACATTCCAGGCAACGTATTGAACCAGGTGGGCGACAAGCAGACCCGGCGGGTGGTTGCGATCATCAACTCCATGACCGCGCAGGAGCGTGCCCATCCGGCCATCATTCGCGGTTCGCGCAAGAAGCGTATCGCCAATGGATCGGGCACCCAGGTCCAGGACGTCAACCGCCTGCTCAAGCAGTTCGGCCAGATGCAGAAAATGATGAAGAAAATGGGCAACAAGAAGAGCATGATGCGAATGCTCGGCCAGATGAAGAAGGGCGGCATGCCCGGAATGGGCTTCTAGCCCGCGATTCGCCCGATCCGTGGCCTGCAGCGGCGATTTGCTTGGGAAATCGCGAAACTCCTGTGATAGAATCCGCCGGTTTTTCGACCTGGCATCACATTTCGAGGTAATCCCAATTTATGGTAACCATCCGGTTGGCCCGGGGTGGGTCCAAGAAACGCCCTTTTTACACTATCGTCGTCGCTGATCACCGGCGCGCCCCGCGCGGGCGCTTCATCGAGCGTGTCGGCTTCTACAATCCGGTCGCCAGTGGCGAGGCGGAGTCCCTGCGCGTCGACCTCGATCGCATTGATCACTGGCTTGGCCAGGGCGCCAAACCGTCTGAAACGGTGGCCCGATTGATCGAATCCTCGCGCGCCGGCGCCGCTGCGACGGCCTGAGTTTTTCGTGACACCGCGCCCCGGCGACGACAACGCGGCGTCCGGGCCCGGTGAGTGGGTGGAACTGGGCAGGATTAGCGGCGTATTCGGCATCAGGGGCTGGGTCAAGGTCTATTCCTTCACCCGCCCCCGGGAAGGCATCCTGTCCTACCGGCGATGGTTCGTGGGTGCTCCGGGCGATCGCAGGCCCGTGGAGGTCTGTGAAGGCCGGTCGCACCGCGGCGGCGTCATCGCCAGGTTGAGCGGCTGCGACGACCGGGACGCAGCCGAGGCGCTGGTGAATAGTGAAATCGCGGTGCGCCGTGAAGCACTGGCCGCGAACGCGCAGGACGAGTACTACTGGCGCGACCTGATTGGATTGAAAGTGTTCAATCTCGCCGGAATCGATCTCGGCGACGTGCGCGAAATCATGGAGACGGGCGCCAATGACGTGCTCGTCGTTTCCGGCGATCGCGAGCGTCTCGTACCGTTTGCCGGTGAAGTGGTCCGGAAAGTCGATCCCGAGACCGGACGGATCATCGTGGACTGGGAAGAGGACTACTGATGCGTCGGGCGGGCGTAGTCACCATTTTCCCGGAGATGTTCGACGCGACCGTCCAGTGCGGCATGACGCGTCGCGCCATCGAATGCGGCGCGCTGGAGTTGGTTCGGGTAAACCCGCGGGACTTCGCGGACAACGCGTATCGACGGGTGGACGACCGCCCCTACGGCGGCGGGCCGGGCATGGTCATGATGGCCGAACCGGTGGACCGCGCCATCGAGCGAGCGCGCCAGATGATCGGCGGGGCACGGGTCACGTACCTTTCCCCGCAAGGCCGGCGACCAGGCGATGGTGCGGGAGATCGCCGCGGGCCCCGACCGCGTGCTGCTGTGCGGGCGATACGAGGGTGTAGACGAACGCGTCATCGAGCGACGCGTCGATGACGAGATTTCCATCGGCGACTACGTGCTCGCGGGTGGCGAACTGGCGGCCATGGTGCTGCTGGAGGCGGTAGTGCGACTGTTGCCGGGCGTGCTCGGCAACGCCGATTCGGTCGAGCAGGATTCATTCAGTGATGGTCTGCTCGATTGCGGGCATTACACGAGACCCGAAAACTGGCATGGCATGCCGGTGCCCGAAGTGCTGCTCAATGGCAACCACGAGGCCATTCGGCGTTGGCGACTGGCGGATTCGATACGCCGGACGCGCATGCGCCGACCTGATTTGGTGGACGACGCGGCGAACGATTCGCGCGCCGCGCGCCCGTTGAAACAACCTGATGAATAATCGAAACCGAGACCGGAGCTAACGAAGATGAGTAACATCATCCAGCAAATCGAGCAGGAGCAGTTGAAAAAGGACATTCCGTCCTTCGCTCCCGGCGACACCGTGCGCGTTCAGGTACGAGTGAAAGAAGGCAGCCGCGAGCGCCTGCAGGCATTCGAGGGCGTGGTCATCGCTCGCAAGAATCGCGGCCTCAATTCTTCGTTCACCGTGCGGAAAATTTCGTACGGCGAGGGTGTTGAGCGCGTGTTCCAGACCCACAGTCCGATGGTGGCCGGCATCGAGGTGCGCCGTCGCGGCGACGTGCGACGCGCGAAGCTGTACTACCTGCGCGGCCTGACCGGCAAGGCGGCCCGTATCAAGGAAAAAGTCTGATTTCAGTTCCATGCGAGCGGCGCCGCCGCCCGCCGCCCGGGCCGGATCCGGCGCTCGCGGCGGCACGATGAACCATGATCGGCCTCTACGCCTGCGCTGCAAGCAGGCGTCGTTGGCTGTTTGCGGCGGATTGCTCGTCATGCTTCTAGTGCGTCCGGCGCCCATCGCCGCGCAGGGGCTGCAATCTGGTGCAATCGAAACGACACCGGCACTCGGAATCGAGGACGTTTCCGACAGCGGTAACGGATCCTCGCCGCTGCTCGACTTCCGGCTTGACCTGGAAACCGGCCTAGATCCCGTCAAGCCGCCGCGCGAGGCGGCGGAAGACCGGCGCGACCGACTCCGCGAAAACTACCTTCGAGAAGGCCTCAAACGCGTCGACTGGCTCCAAAAAGCCGGTGCGTTGGGACTCGCCGAACGCGTTCTGATCGACCAACGTCCATCGCTTGCCGCGTCGGATGAGTGGATGGAGTGGGAACGCCGCTTGTGGCGCAACTACCGGGAGCAACGCCAGTGGGCGCGTCTCGCAGCGCGGGTCGAGGAGTTGCCTTCGTCGCTGCCGGGTTCGTTTCTGCTCGAGGCGCAGGGCGTCGGCATCGAAGCTCTCATGCAACAACGATCCTACGCCGACGCCCGCTCGCG
>JAUIEZ010000240.1 GCA_030429665.1 Gammaproteobacteria bacterium
CGACAGCAAAAGGTTTCGTGCCGTCGCCGCGTCGGCAACGGTTCGGCCGTCGTCCACCATGGCCGCCTTGGCCAGGGCGACGGATTCCGCGGTGGATGCGAGCGGCGAGCCGTCCGGCCTGAACGTGTTGTTCTCGAATCCCACCCGCAGGTGCCCGCCGCGCGCGGCGGCCAGCCTCATGCAATCCAGCTCGCGCGGCCCGAAGGCGCATACCATCCACGGATCGTCGCCCACCGGCGCATCCAGGAACGGCAGAAGATCCTCGGGTGTCGACCGTTGCTGGCTATGGTACCGCCCGAGCACGAACAGCAGCGGCATGCGGTGATCCGGCAGCACGCCGTCGGCTTGCAGGTGCCGCAGTTTGTAGAGGTGGTCCGGCGAATAGAGGATTACCTGTACCGTGGTACCGCGATCGTAAAGCGATTCGAACAGCCGGCCGGCGCGCGCGAGATCGTCGCTCGACTGATCGCCGATGATCTCGCTCAGGGCGATGGATATGAAGTCGGCCTCGACGGCGGCGATGGCTTCCACCTGCTGCGCCGCACCGTATACCCCCGCCTGCTCGCTGGTTACCTGGATCAACAGCCCGTCGCCGCAGCGTTGTCGAACGGCGTCGAGCGCCGCGTTGTAGAGTCCGGCGTCGAGACTGTGACGACCGTCGGCGTCTCGCACGTGAAGGTGAAGCATGGCCGCGCCCGCTTCCATGCACGCGGCGGCCTCCGAGGCAATCTGCGCCGACTCGACGGGCAGGGCGGGGTAGTCCGCGCGCGACTTGTGCGCGCCGGTAGGCGCCGCGGCGATTACCACGGGCGGTTGCGTATCGGCGGTCATGGCGATTCGTGCTCCTGCAGGGTCAATTCACGCCTTCGAGGGCGCGCTCGATGGAGAGCGCCACCTTGTCGGCAATCTCGTTGACGTGGTCGGAGTCGATAATGTACGGCGGCGCCAGAAGGACGTGGTGGCCGCGCTGGCCGTCGATCGTGCCGCTCATGGGATAGCACATCAGGCCGTTGGTCATGGCCTCGGACTTGACCCGTGCGTGCAGCGGGATCGACGGATCGAACGGCTCTTTCGTTTCACGGTCGGCCACCAGTTCCACGCCGACGAAAAGGCCGCGACCGCGCACGTCTCCGACGTGTGGATGACTCTCGAAGCGGCGGTTCAGCGCCGCCATCAACTCGTCGCCCCGGGCGCGAACGTTGCCGAGCAGGTCGTTACGCTCGATGTAGTCGAGCGTGGCCACCGCCGCCGCGCACGCGGTGGGATGACCCATGAAGGTGTGGCCGTGCTGAAAAAAACCGGAACCGTCGCGAACCGCTTCGTAAATCGGGCGCGAGACCATCAGCGCACCGATCGGCTGGTAGCCCGCTGCGAGCCCCTTGGCGATGGCGATCAGGTCGCCGTGCACGCCGTCTTGCTCGCACGCGAACAACGTGCCGGTACGTCCCATGCCGCACATGACCTCGTCGAGCATGAGCAGGATGCCGTACTGGTCGCAGATCTCGCGAATTCGTCGAAAGTAGCCCGGCACCGGCGCCAGCGCACCGGCCGTTGCGCCCACTACCGGTTCGGCAACGAAGGCGATCACGTTCTCCGGACCCACCTCGACGAGTTTTTCCTCGAGTTCGCCCGCGACGCGCTGCCCGTACTGCTCCAGCGTCTCGTCCTCGCTGCGGTCCCGGTAGGGATAGCAGGGCGAGATGTGGTGCGACGCCATCAGCAGCGGTCGGAACTGCGCGCGGCGCCATTGGTTGCCGCCCACGGACAGCGCGCCCAGCGTGTTTCCGTGGTAGCTCTGGCGCCGGGAAATAAACAGGTGACGCCCGCTTTCGCCTCGTTCCAGGAAGTATTGCCGGGCCAGCTTCAGGCCCGCTTCGACAGCCTCCGAGCCGCCCGACACGAAGTACACTCGATCCAGGTCGCCCGGCGCCCGCGCGCACAACATGTCGGCAAGCTTTTCCATCGGTTCGTTCGTGAAGAACGACGTGTGCGCATAGGGAATGCGATCGAGTTGTGCCTTGATGGCGTCGACGACTTCGGAATTGTCGTGACCGAGGCACGACACCGCGGCGCCGCCGGAGGCGTCGATATAGCGCTTGCCCGTGGAATCGATGACGTAGGGGCCATCGCCGGCCACGGCGAATGGCAGATCGGCACGGGTGTGCCGGTGAAATACGTGTTGCATGGATAGGGTCGTCGAGTGAATCGATGGTTTGGTTAGAGGGAGATGCCAAGGGTCTGGAAAAGGGCCTCCCGGGATCGCAGCGTGGCCCGTGCTTTTTCGCCCAGGTCGCGCGCGAGAAGGGTCATCAGGCCCTCGAGCAGCGCCGTCCACGCGGCGGTACTGTTGACGTAGAAATCGCCCGTGGACGGAATCACGAAAGTGCAGTCGGCGCTGGCGGCCAGCGGCGAGGCACTCGAATCGGTAAAGGCAAGCAACGGAATCCCCGCCGACGTGGCGACCCGACTCGAGTCCACCGTGGCGCGCGTGTAGGGGTTGCAGCCGAGCACGACGAGCAGGTCGCGCTCGGTGAGCTGGGAAAGCGAATGCGCCACGCCGTGCCCGGCTTCGCCCAGGATCGAAACGTTGTTGCGGATCAGCCCGAGACCGTAGGAGAAAAACGTGGCGAGCGAATAGAACTGGCGCAGCCCGTGAATACGGACCTCGCGCGCGTCTCGCAACATTGCGGTTGCTGCCTGCAGTCGCTCCGGGTCGATGTTCGAGGCCAGTTTGGCGAGGTTGCCTTGTTCGTCTTCGACGACTTTCAGGAAGACGTCGAGCGTCTCGTTGCCGTCGCCCTCGCGCATCATCAGGCGATCGACCTGTCGAAGGTAATGGTTGCTCTCGCTGCCGGCGACGTGGCGGCGGAAAACGGCCTGCAGTTCGTTGAAACCGCCGTAACCCAGCCGCTTGGCCAGTCGCGTCAGGGTGGAGGCGTTGACGTTCAATCGATTCGCCAGGTCGGTGATGGTGGAAACGGCGGCCAGGTGTGGTTCGTCCACCAGGCGGGCGAGAGTCTGGAAGGCGCGCGGACCCAGGGTGACCGGCGCCACTCCGCCGTGCATGTCGCTGACCAGCAGTTTCAACTGTTCCAGGGTGGCGGGGGCCTGCGTATTCACGGATATTTTTCGGTGTGATGTCGAAACGTCGCGATGGCAGTGCTTCACGCCATTTTGCCGGGGCGCGTA
>JAUIEZ010000241.1 GCA_030429665.1 Gammaproteobacteria bacterium
AAGCGTTGAGGATATCCTTCAGGCCGAACAGTCGCGGCTGGTTGTTCTCCAGCGCGACCATGTTGATGCCGAACACCGTTTGCAGCTGGGTGTGCTGGTACAGGTTGTTCAGGACCACTTCGGGAATCTCGCTGCGCTTGAGCTGAATGACCATGCGCATGCCCGACTTGTCCGACTCGTCGCGCAGACCGGCAATACCGTCCAGACGCTTGTTCTTCACGAGGTCGGCGATCTTCTCCAGCAATCGTGCCTTGTTCACCTGGTACGGCAGTTCGTGAACGACGATCTGGGAACGATCGGTTTTCTCGTCGGTTTCGATATCCACGCGGGCACGCACGTAGATGCGTCCTCGTCCCGTGCGATAGGCCTCGCGGATGCCCTTGCTTCCGTTGATGATCCCGGCCGTGGGGAAGTCCGGTCCCTTGATGTGCTCCATCAGGTCGGCAACGTCGAGCTCCTCGTTTTCGAGCAGCGCAAGGCATGCGCTGACGACTTCTCGCAGGTTGTGCGGCGGAATATTGGTCGCCATACCCACCGCGATGCCCGATGAGCCATTGACCAGCAGGTTGGGCACCCGCGTGGGCAGCACGAGCGGCTGGGTCTCGGTCTCGTCGTAGTTGAGCCCGAAATCCACCGTTTCCTTTTCGATGTCTGCCAGCAGTTCGTGAGCGATGCGCGCCAGCCGGATCTCGGTATAACGCATCGCGGCCGGTGCGTCGCCGTCGATCGATCCGAAGTTGCCCTGCCCGTCCACCAGCGGATAGCGGAGAGAGAACGACTGGGCCATGCGCACGATCGTGTCGTAGACGGCCGAATCTCCGTGGGGATGGTATTTACCGATGACGTCGCCGACCACGCGCGCCGATTTCTTGTACGGCTTGTTCCAGTCGTTGCCGAGCTGAGACATGGCGTAGAGAACCCGGCGATGTACCGGCTTCAACCCATCGCTCACATCCGGCAGCGCGCGTCCCACGATCACGCTCATGGCGTAGTCGAGGTACGACTGGCGCATTTCCTGCTCGAGATTGGCAGGAATCATCTCTTTGGCGAATTCGGTCATTTGCTGGCGGCTTTATCCCGAACGGACGCGGGCCCGGCACCGTGGATCGCTCTGGCGCCGTACGCTTCTCGGTCGCTTCAGGGGGATGGTTCGCAAAACCCCGTTTTTCGGGCTTTTGCGGCCTTTGTCAGGCGCCTGATTTTAGCACAATCCGGGGGTGATCTGGAGGGGAAATCACGCCATTTTCCGCCGTTTCGGCATTACGGCGCGCGATATCGGTCGCGGCCCTCTACAGGGCCGCGACGGCGTCCTGGCACAACTGTACCAGCATGCCGGCGAACGGCATCAGCCACAACACGGCGAGGGCGTTGACGGAGAGCAGCGCCACGGCGCCACCCTGGGGCGTCAGCACGCGCGATTCGGGCGGGGCGTCGAAATACATGATCTTGACGACTCGCAGGTAATAGAACGCACCGATTACCGCCAGCAGTACGGCAACGACCGCCAGCCAGACGTGGTCAACGGAAATCAGCGCCTGGATCACCGAAAGTTTCGCGTAAAAACCGATCGTGGGAGGAACACCCGCCATGGAGAACATCAGCAACAGCATGAGCAGGGCCAACCACGGATGCGTCGCGTTCAGACCCTTGAAGTCATCCAGGTTCTCCACCTCCAGGCCCCGCGTTGACAACACCAGCAGGACACCGAATGCGCCGAGGCTCATTATCGTGTAGGCGAACACGTAGAAAAGCGCCGCACCGTAACCGATATCGGTTCCCGCGAGAATGCCGAACAGGAAAAACCCCATGTGGGAAATCGTCGAGTAGGCCAGCATGCGCTTGATGTTCGTCTGGGCAATGGCGACGATATTGCCGATGGCGACCGACAGGATGGCCAGGACCGCCAGCATATCGCCCCAGTGCATATGCAACTCGTCCATGCCGGAAACCAGCAATCGCGCGAACATCGCGAACGCCGCGAGCTTCGGCGCCGATCCGATATAGATCGTGGCCGAAGTCGGCGAGCCGTGGTACACGTCCGGAATCCACATGTGAAACGGCACGGCGCCCAGCTTGAAGGCAAGCCCCACCACGATGAATATTACCGCCAGGACCAGCGGCAGCGCGGACTTGTCGGAGGTTCTCATGGCCTCTGCCAATGCACCGAACTCCAGCGTGCCGGAAATGCCGTACAGCAGAGACATGCCGTAAAGCAGGACGCCGGACGCCAGCGCGCCGAGAACGAAGTATTTCATCGCCGATTCACTGGCGCGCCCGGAATCCCGCTGCATGGCGATCATGGCGTAGAGACACAGCGACAGCAGCTCCAGCCCCATGTACAGGGTGATCATGTGGTTGGCGGACGCAAGCACCAGCATGCCCACGACGCCGAACAGGACGAGCACGAAGAACTCGCCCCGGAACAAATCCCGGTCGAGGTTGTATTGGCGGGCGTAGACCAGCACCAGCGCCGCGGATGTCACGACACCGATCTTGATCAACGACGCCAGTTCGTCGACGACAATGGCATCGTGATAGAGCGCTTGGGGCTGCGCGCCGAAACCGGCGACCAGCGCGACCAGCGCCGCTACGAGCGTAATGATCGTCAGGACGAAGGCGGGCTGCTTGTTGTCGGCCGGAAGGAACAGGTCGACCAGCAGTACGACACAGGCCATCAGCGAGACGATAATCTCGGGCAGCACCGGGAGGAACTGGATCGACTCGTTCATTACAGCTTACTCCGGGTGGCGAGTTCGAGCAGGTTGTCTACGGTGACGTGCATCACCTCGAGCAGCGGATTGGGCCAGATGCCGAACAGCAGGACAGCGATGGCCAGCAGGCCCAGGACGACGAACTCCGGACGTTTGAGATCTTCCAGCGCGGCGACCGCATCGCTCGTAATGGCGCCGAAGATCACCCGCTTGACCATCCACAGCGTGTAGGCGGCGCCGAGAATCAGTGTCAGTGCCGCGATGACGGCAAACCATGCGTTGACCTCGAACGCGGCGAGTATCACCAGGAACTCGCCCACGAACCCCGAGGTCCCCGGAAGTCCGGCGTTAGCCATGGCGAACAATACCGCGAAGGCGCCGAACACCGGCATCGATTTCACCACGCCGCCGTAGGTCGAGATTTCCCGCGAGTGAAGCCGGTCATAGAGTACGCCCA
>JAUIEZ010000082.1 GCA_030429665.1 Gammaproteobacteria bacterium
CGCCGACCAACTCTCCGCCACGGTCATCTCGGTGAACGACGACCACCCGGTGGCGCTGGAGATGTGGGTTCGCGCGCCGATGGCCGCGCGTAATTTTCGCGCCGGCCAGTTCTTCCGCATGCAGACATTCGAGACGAAAAGCCCGCTGGTGGAGAACACGCGTTTGCAGCTGCCCCTGCAGACAATCAGCGGCGCTGGCGTCCGCGGCGACATGGTACGGCTGATGCTGCTCAAATGGGGCGCGAATGCCCGCCTCGCGGCCATGTTGAAGGCAGGCGATCCGCTGGTGCTGATGGGTCCGACCGGCGCCGCCATGGACGTTCACGACGGCAAGACATATCTCGTGGTATCGGGAACCTGGGGGGCGGCGGTCATGCTCGGTCTCGGTCCGGTGCTGCGCTCGGCGGGCAACCGCGTGGTCTATGTCGCCGCCTATGGCGAACGCTCGCAGATCTACTGCAAGCAGGAGCTCGAGGCGGCCACCGACGTCATCATCTGGGCGGTCGCCAAGGGAGAGCCGATAGAAATCGCCCGGCCCCAGGATGCTTCGGTCGTAACATCCGACATGATCGGGTTGATACGAGACTATGCCGCGGGAGCCGTCGGGCCGGAGAACCCGCTGCTGCGGGTACCGATGAGCGATGTCGACGAGATCCTGGTGATGGGTTCGACCGGCCTGCTAAAAGGCATGCAGTCGGCCTTCAAGACAGATTTCGCATCGCTGTTCAATGAACATGTCAAGGTCAACGGCACGGTAGGCAGCCCGATGCAATGCATGCTCAAGGGCGTGTGTGGCCAATGCCTGCAGTGGCAAATCGATCCCGATTCGGGTGAGCGCACGCGCGCCGTATTCTCCTGCTCCATGCAGGATCAGCCGCTGATGTGGATAGACCTCGACAATCTCAAGGCGCGTCAAGGCCAGAGCCGGCTCTCCGAGTACCTCACCAGCCTGTGGGTCGACCACGTGCTGTCGTTACCGGACGCCGTCGATCGCACGGCGACACCTGGCCGAGCCTAGCATACGCAAAACGCGCCGCGCGTTTCACGTTCGTCGCCAACTAGAACCGTTTAACGGTTCAGAAGGTCCTTCAGGCGCTTCCAATCGAAGAACGGTCCCGGGTCGGTCTTGCGTCCCGGCGCGATATCGCTATGTCCGAACAGGCGATTATCGTCGAGAACCGGGTATTCCATGCGCAGTCCCCTGATGAGCGATGCCAGGCTAACGTATTGCGCCATCGTGAACGACTCGTGGTCGCAGCCCTCGAGCTCGACGCCAATGGAAAAATCGTTGACCCGCTGCCGGCCCAGGCAGCACGACTCACCCGCGTGCCATGCGCGCTTGCCGATGGCGACGAACTGCGTCACCTCGCCCGCACGGTCGATGAGAAAATGCGCGGAAACGCGCATCGACGCGACGTCGCGAAAATAGGGATGGGCATCGGCATCAAGACGGTTGCGGAACAGTGCTTCGATATGATTGCCGCCATAAACGCCGGGCGGGAGGCTGATGGCGTGCACGATCAGCGCTTCTATCGTGGACCCGGCGGGACGCTCATCGAAATTTGGCGACGGAACGTGCCGCACGGGCGGGGCCAGCCAATCGTCGAAGGGCAATTGCATAATTGGCTCATCACGCACGGTCGGCCTGGCTCCCCGATCGTCGACGAGAGATTTCATGCGGCAACATCGGCACCGGTCCGCGGCATGCAGGGAGGAAACAGCTCGGCCAACGACACCGAACGACCATCATGCGTGACGACCCGCGCGTGCTGTCGGGACAGTTCCCTTGCCTCGCGAACGCCGCACGAATGCGCGATGACACCGACATCGTGAACGATGTTGCGCAAGTAATGGGCGACACGCTCTGATTTTTCTTTCACCACGAGACCTCGTTGCAGGTCCGGGTCGTGCGTCGTAACGCCCGTCGGACAAGTATTCCTGTTGCACTGCATCGCCTGGATACAGCCCAGCGCGAACATGTTTCCACGCGCCGAGGCGACGAAATCGGCGCCCATGCACAGTGCCCAGGCAACTTCGGTCGGCGTTACGAGTTTCCCCGATGCGACGACGCGAATCCGTTCGCGCAATCCGTACTCGTTAAGTTTGTCCACCAGCATCGGAAGGCTTTCGCGCAACGGCAGACCGACGTTGTCCATCAATGCCATGGGCGCCGCCCCGGTGCCGCCGTCGGCGCTGTCTACGGTTATGAAATCCGGTGCGAACTCGACGCCTCTACCGACGATCGTGGACATCAGTTCGTCGAGCCAGCCGTAGCCGCCGAGTACCGCCTTGAATCCGGTCGGCTTTCCCGTCACCCGCCGGATTCGTTCGATCAAGTCGATCAGGCTATCCACGCTCGTCACTTCCACGTGACGATTGGGACTGATCGAGTCCTGCCCCTCGGGGATTCCACGAATCTCGGCGATCTCCGCGGTGACCTTGTCACCCGGCAAAATGCCTCCCTTGCCCGGTTTCGCGCCCTGGCTGAGCTTGAGTTCGAACATCCGTACCGCCTCATGGGCGGCGACGGCCTCCAGTCGCTCGTCCGACAACACGCCGTTGCCATCGCGAACGCCGTACTTCGCCGTGCCGATTTGAAACACGATATCGGCGCCGCCTTCGAGGTGGTACTTCGAGAGACCGCCCTCGCCGGTGTTCAGCCACGCCCCGGCTTTGTGTGCGCCGCGCGACAAGGCGCGAACGGCCGGGGCGGACAGGGCGCCAAAACTCATGCCGGATATGTTGAAAAGCGAGTCCGTCGTGTACGGATGGCGGCAGAAAGGACCGATCGTCAGCGCCCGGGGCGGTACGGCGTCCTCGTCAAGAGTCGGAAAAGGCGTGTTGACGAAAAACACGGTACCCACCGGACGAAGATCGCGAGTTGAGCCGAAAGCGACCGTGTTGTCCAAATTTTTCGCGGCACGGTATACCCAGCTTCTTTCGGCACGATTGAACGGTAGCTCTTCGCGGTCCATGGCGAAGAAATACTGGCGAAAGAACTCGCCGAGATGTTCGAAAAGGTAACGGAACCTTCCGACTACCGGGTAATTGCGCCGGATCGCATGCTTCGTCTGGGTGACATCGAGAACATACATGACCGCCACGGCGACGAGCATGGCGATGAGAACGACGACGAACAGGCTGGAGGCCAGTTCCATTGCGCTCTCAAGGAAACGACTGAGTTGGTCGATCATCGCCGCAATTCCCCCGATAACCGGTCGGTCCGTACGAATGCGTGTTGTGCCAGAACGGAATAATCCTACAAGAGCAGGGGCGAAGCGGCAATCGGACTGAATTCCGTCGACGTACAATAGAAAAGGCCGGCACCAAGGCCGGCCTTTCGGACACGCGAGGTGACCCGGATACTACTCGGCCGACTCAGGCATGTCGACGAGTTGTACGTAGGCCATCGGCGCGTTGTCGCCGGTACGGAAGCCGCATTTCAGTATTCGTGTATACCCGCCCGGGCGGTCCTGAAATCGCGGCCCCAATTCGTCGAACAACTTGCTGACCGCTTCCCGATCACGCAGACGAGCCATCGCCAGGCGCTTGTTGGCCAACGAAGGCTCCTTGGACAGCGTGATCAACGGTTCCGCGACGCGTCGCAGTTCCTTGGCCTTGGGAAGCGTCGTGCGAATCTGCTCGTGACGAAACAACGAGGCCGCCATGTTGCTGAACATGGCGCTGCGATGGCTGGATGTCCGGCTCAGCGAACGTCCGGTCTTACGGTGTCTCATGTCGATTAACCTCCGAGGCGTCCGATACCGCCTTCATTACTTTCCCGCTGCAATGAGGCGGGCGGCCAGTTGTCGAGTTTCACGCCCAGTGACAGTCCCCGGTTGGCAAGGACGTCCTTGATTTCGGTCAACGACTTCTTGCCCAGGTTGGGCGTTTTCAGCAGTTCGACCTCGGTGCGCTGGATCAGGTCCCCGATGTAGTAGATGTTCTCCGCCTTGAGGCAGTTTGCCGATCGTACCGTCAGTTCCAGGTCGTCTACCGGACGCAGAAGGATCGGATCAACGGGTTCACTATCGGGTTCCGGCGTTGCCGTCTCCGTCACGCGCAGATCGACAAAAACCGAGATCTGGTCATAGAGTATCGTCGCGGCGCGGCGAACGGCTGCTTCCGGATCGATCGAGCCGTTGGTCTCGATGTCCAACACCAGCTTGTCCATATCCGTACGGCGCTCGACGCGTGCGTTTTCCACGCTGTAAGCCACCTTGCGAATCGGGCTGTACGAAGCATCCAGTTTCAGAACGCCCACGCCGCGGCTCTCCTCTTCGTCACGGCGAACTTCTGCCACCTCGTAGCCGCGACCGCGACGAACCGTCAACTCCATCTCGATGTGGCCCTCCTTGGACAGGTTGGCGATCACGTACTCGGGATCGACGATCTCGATATCGTGGTCGGTCTGAATATCTCCGGCAGTCAGTTGTCCCGGACCCGCCTTAGACACCGAGAGCACCGCCTCCTCGCGATTGTGCATCGTCAATGCGAGCTTCTTGAGGTTGAGCAGGATCTCGATGACGTCCTCTTGCACACCCTCTATCGAGGAGTATTCGTGCATGACACCGGCAATGCGTACCTCGGTGACCGCGCAGCCGGGCATCGACGACAGCAGGATGCGTCGTAGCGTATTGCCCAGGGTATAGCCAAAACCCCGTTCGAGGGGCTCCAGCGTAATCCGGGCGCGCGTCTTATCGATGTTCTGGACATCAATAAGACTTGGTTTCAAAAATTCGCCTGTAGTATCCGGCATGTCGATAAAACCTCTCGAACTCTCGTGAATTCAGTGTAATCCCGGCGAGGACGGGCGGCGATCGCATCGCCGCGCCGGTCCCCGACCGCTGCGCGGCCCGGTTATTTCGAGTACAGCGCGACGATCAAGGCCTCGTCAATGTCGGCGGACAAGTCGTCGCGCTCGGGAACCGACTTGAACACGCCCTTGACGGCCTTGGCGTCCACATCGACCCAGTGGGGAAACCCGAGTTGCTCGGATATCTCCAGCGCAGACTGGATCCGAAGCTGCTTCTTGCTCTTGTCCCGCACGTCGATCGTATCGCCGGCGTTGACCTGGTAAGACGGTATATTGACCTTTTTGCCGTTCACCCGTATTGCGTTATGGCTAACGAGTTGGCGAGCCTCGGCGCGGGTCACCTCGAATGCCATGCGATAGACCACGTTGTCCAAGCGCGATTCGAGCAGTTGCAGAAGAATCTCGCCCGTCGGTCCGCTCCGACGATCGGCCTCCTTGTAATAATTGGCGAACTGCTTTTCCAGGATTCCGTACATCCGACGAAGTTTTTGCTTTTCGCGAAGCTGCGTGCCGTAGACGGTGACGCGCGGCCGGCGTGCGCCGGCATGAAAACCCGGAGGTCGCTGAAACTTGCATTTGCTGTCCAGCGGACGAACCGGGCTTTTCAGGAACAGATCGGTTCCCTCGCGACGCGCCAGCTTGCAGGTTGGTCCGATATATCTTGCCATCGTTCGCTCCTTCTCAAACTCGACGTTTCTTCGGCGGACGGCACCCGTTGTGCGGGATCGGCGTCACGTCGACGATGTTCTGAATTTCGAAGCCAAGTGCATTCAAGGCGCGCACAGCCGAGTCTCGGCCCGGCCCGGGGCCCTTGATCTTGACATCAAGCTGCTTCATACCGAACTCTTGGGCAGCGCGACCACAGGTCTCGGCCGCGACCTGCGCCGCAAACGGCGTGCTCTTTCTCGAACCGCGAAACCCGGCGCCGCCGGCCGTGGCCCAGCAAAGGGCATTACCGTGCCGGTCGCTGATCGTGATGATCGTATTGTTGAATGACGCATGGATATGCGCCACGCCCTCGACGACGTGCTTCTTTACTTTCGCCTTGGTGCGTTTTTTCGCTGCTGCTTTAGCCATGACAGTTCCGGATTATCGCTTGATCGGACGACGTGGACCCTTGCGGGTTCTCGCGTTGGTCTTGGTGTTCTGACCGCGCACCGGCAATCCACGACGATGGCGCAGTCCCCTGTAACAGCCAAGATCCATGAGCCGCTTGATGTTCATGGAGACTTCGCGGCGAAGATCACCTTCGACCTGGTACTGGGCCACGGCGCCGCGCAACTTGTCGGCCTCTTCCTCGGACAAATCGGACACCTTTTTCGTCGGCGCAATTCCCGCGGAATCGCAACTCGGCTGCGCGGTGCGCCGGCCGATGCCGTAAATCGAGGTCAGGGCGATTTCGATATGTTTGTGATTGGGGAGATTAATCCCTGCAATTCTGGCCACTTTAGCTTCTACCCGATTTGACTGTTCCAGTGAGTCTCATGCGCACTGGTAAATTAACCCTGCCGCTGCTTGTGACGGGGATCCGTGCATATGACCCGGACGCTCCCGTTGCGGCGAATGATCTTGCAGTTCCTGCAGATTTTCTTGACTGATGCGCGTACTTTCATATCTGCGTGCTCTCTATGTCAGCGGGGCATACCCAGCCCGCCGGTAATTGACGATTTTTTCATCAGGCTTTCGTACTGCCTGGACATCAGGTAGGACTGAACCTGTGCCATCATGTCCATCATGACGACCACGATGATCAGCAGGGACGTACCGCCGAAGTAGAACGGGACGTTCCACCGCACGATCAGAAACTCCGGTATCAGGCAGACGACCGTAAGGTATGCCGCGCCGGCCAGCGTAAGCCGTGACACGACACGGTCAATGTACTGGGCCGTCTGGACGCCCGGACGGATGCCGGGCACAAAGGCGCCGGATTTCTTAAGGTTGTCAGCGATCTCCTTCGGATTGAATACCAACGCGGTATAGAAGAAACAGAAGAAGATAATCATAGCCGCATAGGTCACCGCATAGATCGGCTGACCGGGCGAAAGGGTCGTTGAAATGTCACGCAACCAGCCCATACCTTCGGTCTGCCCGAACCAACTCCCGAGACTCGCAGGGAAAAGAATAATACTCGAGGCAAATATCGGCGGAATCACGCCCGACATGTTCAGCTTCAACGGCAGGTGCGAGCTTTGCCCCTGCATCATTCGCCTGCCCTGTTGCCGCTTGGCATAGTTGACGGTGAGTCGACGCTGTCCGCGTTCGACGAACACCACGAACCCGGTTACCGCGATCGCCCCAACGAACAACGCGATCACGCCCAGGGGAGAAAACGTGCCCGTGCGCGCAAGTTCCAGTGTTCCGGCCACGGCACCCGGCAGGCCAGCCACGATGCTGCCGAAAATGATCAGCGAAATACCGTTACCTATCCCGCGCTCGGTCATCTGTTCTCCGAGCCAAACCAGGAACATGGTGCCGGTTACGAGCGTGGCCACCGCGGTGATCTTGAACCCCAGTCCGGGAATCAATACAACCGGTCCGCCGCCGGCGCTCTGTCCTTCGATCGCGATGGATATACCGAGTGCCTGGAAGGTGGCGAGCACTACGGTAAAGTAACGCGTGTACTGTGTAATCTTGCGCCGACCGGCCTCTCCCTCTTTCTTCAACTGCTCCAGTTGCGGAATCACCGACGTCATCATCTGAATGATGATCGACGCGGAAATGTACGGCATGACACCCAGCGCGAAAATCGACAGGCGTTCCAGCGCGCCACCGGAGAACATGTTGAACACGTCGATAATCGAGCCGCGCGTCTGCGCGAACAGGGCCGCGACCGCGGTCGGATCAACTCCGGGTATAGGAATATGAGTGCCCAACCGGAAAACTACGATCGCGCCCAGCAGGAACAGAATACGCTGGCGCAGCTCGCTAAGCTGTCCGAGACCGCCCGTCGATGGAGTCACGCGCGCCATCAGACTTCCACCGAGCCTCCGGCCTGTTCGATAGCCGCGCGAGCACCCTTCGATACCGATACGCCCTTGAGATTTACCGCTCGGGTAAGATTGCCCGAGGCGATTACTTTGGCGCGAACGGTATCGCGGGAAACTACGCCGGCGGCGATCAGAACAGCGAGGTCGACGTCATTCGCCTCGAGCTTGTTCAGTTCGTGCAAGCGGACCTCGGCGACGCGCTTGCGCGTCATCGAACGAAAACCGCGTTTGGGCAAGCGGCGTTGCAGCGGCATCTGGCCGCCTTCGAAGCCCACCTTGTGGAAACCGCCCGAACGGGACTTCTGGCCCTTGACGCCACGCCCGGCGGTCTGCCCTAGTCCTGAGCCCTGCCCCCGGCCGACCCGCTTGCGGTCCTTGCGGGCGCCGTCCGCGGGATGTAGTGAATTCAGATACACGTTAGTTCTCCTCGACCCGCAACATGTAAGGAATCTTGTTGATCATTCCGCGTACAGCGGGTGTGTCTTCGACTTCGACAGTCTGGTGCATTCGTCGCAGACCGAGCCCGTGGACACAGGCAATGTGCTTGCGTCCCCTGCCGTATTTGCCCTTGACGAGCGTTACCTTGATCGTTTTCTTAGCCATCACGAGGTACCCGAGCGCTTAGATTTCTTCGACGGTCTTGCCGCGCTTTGCCGCCACCTGGGCCGGACTGCGCAACGACCTGAGTCCGTTGATGGTGGCCCGCGTGACATTGACGGGATTCGTGGTGCCGATCACCTTGGCCAGCACGTTACGAATGCCGGCAACGTCGAATACCGCGCGCATGGTGCCGCCGGCAATTACGCCGGTACCTTCGGAAGCCGGCCGCATCACGACGCGGGCGGCGCCATGACGCCCAACGATGGGATAGTGCAGCGTGCCTTCGGTCATTTCCACCTTGAACATGTTTCGTCGCGCATCCTCCATGGCCTTCTGGACCGCCACCGGGACTTCGCGCGCCTTTCCACGACCCATGCCGACGCGGCCCTTGCCGTCTCCGACCACCGTGAGCGCGGAAAAACCGAAAATGCGCCCACCCTTGACCACTTTCGCCACGCGGCGAACGTTGATCAACTGTTCGCGCAATTCGTCGCCGTCGCCCTTGGTCCTGTTCGGTGCCGTAGCCATTTATTCCACCTTTTCTTGAGATTCGATCTAGAATTCGAGGCCGGCTTCGCGCGCGGCGTCTGCGAACGCCTTGGTGCGCCCGTGATACTTGAAACCCGAACGGTCGAACGCGACCGCCTTGATGCCGGCACTGCCTGCCTTTTCGGCAATTCGCTTGCCGATCGCCGCCGCTGCCGCGACATTTCCACCGTTTTCAAGTTGCTTGCGCATCTCCGCTTCGACGGTCGACGCGCTGACCAGCACCTTGTCTCCGGTGTCGCTGATAATCTGTGCATAGGTATGCTTCGGCGTACGATGCATACACAGGCGAACCTTTCGGTCGCGCATGATACGCGCCCGCGTTTTACGCGCCCGGCGCAGTCGACTTTCTTTCTTGCTCAACATGGCATCTACCAACCCGTGTACCGTTACTGTCGACGAGGCGAGTACTACTTCTTCTTCGCCTGCTTTCGGACGACATGCTCGTCCGAGTACCTCACGCCCTTACCCTTGTAAGGTTCCGGCGGCCTGAACGCCCGGATTTCCGCGGCGACCTGGCCGACAGCCTGCTTGTCCGCACCGCGCACCACGATCTCCGTTTGCGAAGGCGTCTCGGCGGTCACCCCCTTCGGCAATTCGTACACCACCGGATGGGAAAAACCCAGGGACAAGTTCAACTTGTTGCCCTGCGCCTGGGCGCGATAGCCCACGCCGATGATGTTCAACCGCTTCTCAAAGCCGCTGGACACGCCGGTGACCATGTTCTGCACCAACGCTCGAATGGTTCCCGCCATGGCCCAGCTCTTTTTCGACTCTTCGACGGGTGCGAACCGAACTACATTGTCCTCGAGCGTGATGGAAACGAGCGGGTTATTCATCATTGACAACTCACCGCCCGGTCCTTTCACGCTAAGCTTCCCGTCGTCGATCTTGAACTCGACGTTCCCGGGCAGCTCAATCGGGTATTTTGCAATGCGTGACATTGTTTACGTTTCCTCGAATCCGCCTAAAATACCGTGCAAATGATTTCGCCGCCGGCGCCCGCGGCGCGCGCCTGTTTCTCGGTCATCATGCCCTTGGACGTGGACACGATCGCGATGCCGAGACCACCGGCAACCGACTCGAGGTCACCAACACTCTTGTAAACCCGACGACCGGGCTTACTGATTCGCACCAGCTTCTCGATTACGGGCCGACCCTCGTGATACTTGAGCGACACTCGCAGAACGGGATGGCTTCCGTCATCGGTTTCCTCGCTGAATTCCTTGATGTAGCCTTCGTCGCGAAGAATCTTAAGGATTGCCTGCTTACCCCGCGAAGAGGGAACCAGCACCTCGCGCTTCTCGGCCGCGAGGCCGTTACGAATTCGCGTCAGCATATCGGCGATCGGATCGGTCATGCTCATTTGTGTCGTCCTCCGACTACCAACTCGACTTGACTACGCCCGGCGCTTCCCCGCGCAGGACCAGTTCTCGTAACATGTTCCGCGACACCCCGAACCGACGAAAGTATCCGCGAGGCCTGCCGCTGATGGCGCAACGATTTCGCTGGCGACTGGTGCTCGAGTCGCGCGGAAGTTTCTGCAGTTCGATCATCGCCTGCCAACGCGTATCGTAGTCGGTGGACTCGTCGCTGATGAGTTTCTTCAGTTCGACGCGCTTCTTGGCGTACTTCGCGGCGATCTTCTTGCGTTTGACGTCGCGCGCGATCATTGATTTCTTTGCCATGGTTCGTTGCCTGTTCAGTTCTTCAGTGGGAAGCCGAATCCGCGCAGCAATGCCTCGGCCTCCTTGTCAGAAGGAGCGGATGTAGTGATCGCGATATCCATACCACGCAAGGCGTCGACCTTGTCGTAGTCGATCTCAGGGAAAACGATCTGCTCGCGGATGCCGAACGAGTAATTGCCCCGTCCGTCGAACGACTTGTTGGAAAGCCCGCGGAAATCCCTTATCCGGGGGATCGCCACACTGATCAAACGATCGAGAAAGTCGTACATGCGGGAACGACGAAGCGTCACTTTTGCGCCGATTGGCCAACCTTCACGAATCTTGAACGCGGCCTCGGACTTGCGCGCATACGTGATCACCGCCTTCTGTCCGGTGATCATGGACAACTCGTCAGCCGCCGTCTGAAGAATGTTCTTGTTCTTCAGTGCTTCCCCGAGCCCCATGTTCAGCGTGATCTTCTCGATACGCGGAATCTGCATCACGTTGGCGTATTCGAACTGCTTCTGCAGTTCGGGCACAACCGTGGACCTGTAATAGTCAATTAATCTGGACATGGCGATATTGCTGCTATACGTCGACGACTTCGCCGTCGCTTTTGAAAAACCTGACCTTGGTTCCGTCCTCGAGGAACTTGAACCCGACTCTATCGGCCTTTTTTGCCCTCGGGTTGTATACCGCGAGATTCGAGACGTCGATCGGTGCTTCCTTCTCGATGATTCCGCCGGTCTCTCCCTTGTTGGGGTTGGGCTTGACGTGCTTCTTGACGATATTCACGTCATTCACCAGCGCCCGGCCGTTGGCGAGAACTTTCAACACCGTACCGCGCTTACCCTTGTCTCTTCCGGCGAGCACCACGACTTCGTCGCCTTTCCTGATCTTGTTCATCACTACTCTCCGACTAGAGAACTTCCGGCGCGAGCGAAATGATCCGCATGAATCGCTCCGTTCGAAGTTCACGGGTAACCGGGCCGAAAATACGGGTACCGATGGGTTGCAACTGATTGTTCAGCAACACCGCGGCATTCTTGTCGAAACGGATCAGTGAACCATCCGGTCGACGCACTCCTTTTCGCGTGCGTACGACGACCGCGTTGAATACATCGCCCTTTTTGACCTTGCCGTTGGGCATTGCTTCCTTCACGGAGATCTTGATGATGTCGCCGATGCCGGCGTAGCGGCGCTTGGAGCCGCCGAGCACCTTGATGCACTGGACACGTCTTGCACCACTGTTGTCGGCCACTTCAAGATTGCTTTGCATTTGAATCATCGTCGTACCCTCTTACTCGCCGTGCGAGAGAATCTCGACCAGGCGCCACGTCTTGGTCTTGGAAATCGGGCGACATTCCTCGATGATGACGTAGTCCCCTTCCTGGCAACGATTCTCTTCGTCGTGAGCATGCATCTTGGTGGAGCGCCGGATGTACTTCTTGTACAGCGGGTGCTTGAGCTGCCGCTCGACGCGCACGGTGATGGTCTTATCCATCTTCGTGCTGGTGACGCTGCCGTAGACCTGCCGCGTGCGGGCCTTGGCGCCTTCTTCGTTGACTGCTTCGCTCATCTCGTTACGCTCTGGAAAGTTCGGTCATACGGGTCTTGATTCGCGCGATCTGCCGGCGCACGACCTTGAAGCGCGCCGGGTTGGACAACTGGCCGGTTCCGCGCTGCATACGCAGGTTGAACTGTTCCCTACGCAGGTCGAGCAGTTCCTTGTTCAGATCCTCGATGCCCAATGTCTTGATGTCTTTCTCTGCCATGATCCTGGCGCCTCAACGGGAAACGAAACTGGTGGAAACCGGCAGCTTGGCGCTCGCGAGGCGAAAGGCCTCGCGCGCCAGGTTTTCGCTGACGCCCTCGATCTCGAACAGCATTCGGCCCGGCTGGACCAGCGCGACCCAGTACTCCGGGTTACCCTTTCCCTTGCCCATTCGCACCTCGAGCGGTTTCTTGGAAACCGGCTTGTCCGGGAACACGCGAATCCAGAGCCTCCCGCCGCGCTTTACGTGACGGTTGATCGCGCGTCGACTCGCTTCGATCTGCCGAGAGGTCAGGCGTCCGCGGCCCGTGCATTTGAGGCCGTAGTCGCCAAAACTGACCGCAGCGCCACGCGTCGCGATTCCGCGGTTGCGGCCCTTCTGCTGTTTCCGATACTTGGTTCTTTTAGGCTGTAACATCGAACTCTTCCCGATTCCGTACTAGGCGGTGGCGGTTTCCGCCGGCGCTTCGGCCGGCACCTCTTCTTCGAAAACCTCGCCCTTGAAAATCCACACCTTCACGCCGATCACACCATAGGTCGTCCGAGCTTCGGCGAAGCCGTAGTCGACGTCGGCACGCAGGGTGTGCAAGGGAACCCTGCCCTCGCGATACCACTCGGTGCGCGCGATCTCCGCGCCGTTCAATCGCCCCGCGACCATGACTTTCACCCCTTGCGCTCCGAGGCGCATGGAGTTTTGCACGGCACGCTTCATGGCGCGGCGAAACATGATTCGTTTCTCGAGCTGCTGGCAAATGTTCTCCGCAACGAGAGTGGCATCGAGTTCCGGCTTACGGATCTCCTCGACCGAAATCTGCACCGGCGCACCGTTGATACGCGTGAGGTTGCGCCGCAATTTCTCGATGTCCTCGCCCTTCTTACCGATGACGATACCCGGGCGCGCGGTGTAGATGGTCACGTTCAGGTTGTCGCCGAACCTGTCGAGTTGAATACGGCTGACGGCCGCGTTGCTCAACTTCTTGAGTATGAACGAACGTACGTTTTGATCGTGCGTGAGCTTGCGCGCATAGTCCCGGCCCTTGGCGTACCATTTCGCGTTCCAATCGCGGATGACGCCGAGGCGGAAACCGTTCGGTTGTACTTTCTGACCCATGGTTGTTCGATTCCTCCGCTTCAGTCGTCGCTCAGGGTGACGGTAATGTGGCAGTTGCGCTTGTGAATGCTGGCCGCGCGACCCTTTGCACGAGCGCGCCAGCGCTTCATCGTGGGCCCCTCGTCGACCATGATTGCTGCCACCTTCAGATCGTCAATATCGGCTCCCTCGTTGTGCTCTGCGTTGGCAATTGCCGACTCGAGCACCTTGCGAATATGCACAGCCGCCTTCTTGGGGCTGAACTCGAGGATCTCGATCGCGCGGGAGACCGGCTTCGTACGGATCTGGTCGGCTACCAGCCTGCACTTCTGCGGCGACAATCTGACGTACCGGGCAATGGCGGAAACTTGCATTTTCTACGGACCTCAGCGTTTCGCTTTCTTGTCGGCAATATGTCCACGGAAGGTACGCGTCGGCGCGAACTCTCCCAACTTGTGACCAACCATGTTCTCCGAAACCAGGATCGGCACGTGAACCTTCCCGTTGTGAACGGCGATGGTCAGTCCGACGAACTCCGGCATGATCATGGAGCGGCGCGACCAGGTCTTGATCGGTCGACGGGAACTTTCGGCCTTTGCCTTTTCCACCTTCGACCACAGGTGATGATCGACGAAGGGACCTTTCTTGATTGATCGAGGCATCGCTACTTCTTCCTTCTGCGAAGAATCATGGGATCGGTTCGCTTGTTCGCGCGTGTGCGAAAACCTTTCGTTGGCACACCCCAGGGCGAAACCGGGTGACGACCACCCGAGGTACGGCCTTCGCCTCCGCCGTGGGGGTGATCTACGGGGTTCATGGCGACACCGCGTACCGTGGGCCGAATACCGCGCCAGCGTTTCGCGCCGGCCTTTCCGAGTTTCCTCAGACTATTTTCCTGGTTGCCGACTTCACCGATGGTGGCGCGGCAGGCAAGCGGGACTCGACGCATCTCGCCCGAGCGGAGCCTAAGCAGCGCGACGTTGCCCTCCTTGCCGAGGAACTGGACCGAGGCACCCGCCGATCGCGCGATCTGGGCACCTTTGCCCGGTTTCATCTCGACGCAATGCACGACCGTGCCGAGCGGAATCCGTTTCAGCGGCAGGCAGTTGCCAGTCGCTATCGGCGCGTCCTCGCCGGACACCACAGGATCGCCCACCTCCAGTCTGCGCGGCGCAATGATGTAGCGGCGCTCTCCGTCGGCGTAAAGCAGCAGCGCGAGGTTGGCGCTGCGGTTGGGATCGTACTCAAACCGCTCCACGCGCGCCGGAACACCATCCTTGTTGCGGCGAAAATCGACGACACGATAGTGACGCTTGTGCCCGCCGCCGCGATGCCGAACGGTGATTCGTCCCTTGTTATTTCGACCGCTGATCGCGCTCTTCGACTCGAGAAGAGTTCTGACGGACTTGCCCTTGTGCAGTCCGCGGTCTACGACCTTGACCACGCCGCGACGCGCCGGGGAGGTCGGTTTCGCTTTTATCAGTGCCATAACTATTTACCCGATCGATTCTTCGGCAGACCCGCTCAAGCGCTACCGCCGAGAAAGTCGATATCGTTACCTTCCTGAAGCCTTACGTAGGCCTTTTTCCAGTTTTGACGTTTGCCGGGGGTGCGGCCAAAACGCTTGATCTTGCCGCGTACGTTGGCGACCTGAACGTTGTCTACCTTGACCTCGAACAACTGCTCGACCGCGGCCCTTATCTCGGACTTGGTCGCGGTTTCGTCGACCACGAAGACGACCTGGCGATGCTTGTCCGCCACATCCGTACTCTTTTCCGAGATATGCGGGCGCAGGATGATCTGCATGAGTCTTTCCTGGTTCACTGGAGCGCCTCCTCAATCTTCTTCATTGCGTCGGCGCCGAGCACCATTACGTTCTCCCGACTGAGCAGCACAACCGGATTGATCTCGCCAACCTCGACCACGTCCACCCGCGGCAGGTTACGTGCCGCAAGCGTCAGGTTGGGCAGCTCACCGCCGACCACGAACAATACGTCTTCGAGGTTGGACGCCTTGAGTTGCGCCGCCAGTTCCCGCGTCTTGGGCGATTCAAGATCGGCAGACTCGATGACCCGAAGGCGGTCCTGCCGCAGCAGCTCGGAAAGAATCGAGCGCATGGCCCCTCGGTACATCTTTTTGTTCACTTTCTGGGCATAGTTTCGCGTCGAGGCCGGAAACACCTTGCCGCCGCCACGGAACAATGGGCTGCGGATGGTGCCCGCGCGGGCTCGCCCGGTACCCTTCTGGCGCCAAGGTTTGTGGTTTCCACCCGAGACCGCCGCGCGGTTCTTCTGCGCGCTCGTGCCCGAACGAGCTGCCGCCATGTGGGCGACCACGACCTGGTGAATCAGCGGCTCCTTGAAATCGACCCCGAACACGGTGTCGCTGACATCCACGTTGCCCGCTTCGCTGCCTTGGAGATTGTTTATGTTGATCTGCACTGTCGTCTCGCTCTATCAGGACTTTGCCGGTCGCTTGACCGAGGGCGTTACGATCACGTTCTGCCCTTTCGGCCCCGGAATCGACCCCTTGACGAGCAGCAGGTTGCGCTCGGCATCGATCCGGACGATTTTAAGATTCTGCTGGGTGGCCGGCGTATTGCCCATCTGACCCGCCATTTTCTTGCCCGGAAAAACCCTTCCCGGATCCTGGTTCTGGCCAATCGAGCCGGGCTTGCGATGAGCCTTCGAGTTGCCGTGCGTGGCACGACCGCCGCCGAAACCATGGCGGCGCATGACGCCGGCAAACCCGCGGCCCTTGACGATGCCGCGAACGTCCACGCTTTCCACGGCATCGAAGATGGATACGGAAACCTCGCCGCCGGCCTGGAACTCGTCCAGTTGGGACGCGTCAACGCGAAACTCCCACAATCCACGACCTGGCTCGACCTTCGCCTTGGCGAAATGCCCCTTCATCGCCCGATTTACCCGGTTCGGCCGGCGCTCGCCGGTGGTCACCTGGATCGCCGCGTACCCGTCGCTTTCGTCGCGCTTAACCTGCGTAATTCGATTCGGCGCGACGTCGAGAACCGTAACCGGCGTCGACTCGCCTTCCTCGGAGAACACGCGGGTCATGCCGATTTTCTTGCCGACTATTCCCAAACTCATGATTTCGACCTGTCTGTTACTTCGTTTGCCGCCTAGCCTCTCAGCTCAGCTTGATCTCGACGTCCACACCCGCTGCCAGGTCGAGCTTCATCAATGCGTCCACCGTCTTGTCGGTGGGCTCGCAGATGTCCATGATGCGCTTGTGCGTACGGATCTCGAACTGGTCGCGGGCGGTCTTGTGCTTGTGCGGCGAGCGCAGCACGTTGTAACGCTCCGTCTTCACCGGCAGCGGGATCGGCCCGCGTACGATAGCGCCGGTCCGGCGCGCGGTTTCAACGATCTCGGCCGCCGACCGATCGATCATCTTGTGATCGAACGCCTTGAGGCGAATCCTGATTTTCTGACTGTTGACCTTCACTTGTTGATCTACTCCGACGGTTGATCGCTGACCGATACCAGGAAAGCGCCTTTACTCGATGACCTTGGAGACGACGCCGGCGCCGACCGTGCGCCCGCCCTCGCGAATCGCGAAGCGAAGACCCTCTTCCATCGCAATCGGCGCAATCAGCTTCACCGTCATCTTCACGTTGTCTCCCGGCATCACCATCTCCGTCCCCTCCGGCAGCGTCACCGCACCGGTCACATCCGTCGTGCGAAAGTAAAACTGTGGACGGTAGTTGTTGAAAAACGGCGTGTGCCGACCGCCTTCCTCCTTGCTCAGCACGTATACCTCCGACTCAAAATGCGTGTGCGGCGTGATCGAACCAGGCTTCGCCAACACCTGACCTCGCTCAACCTCGTCTCGCTTCGTGCCTCGCAACAACGCTCCTATGTTGTCGCCCGCCTGACCCTCGTCCAACAGCTTGCGAAACATCTCCACACCCGTGCACGTCGTCTTCGACGTGTCGCGTATGCCCACAATCTCTACCTCGTCGCCCACCTTGATGATCCCGCGCTCCACGCGCCCCGTCACCACCGTGCCACGACCAGAGATCGAAAACACATCCTCGACCGGCATCAGAAAATCTCCGTCCACCGCACGCTGCGGCTCCGGTATGTAACTGTCCAGCGCCTCGGCCAACTGAAATATCGACCCCTCACCCAGATCCGACGAATCACCCTCCAGCGCCTTCAACGCACTGCCCTTGATGATCGGCGTGTCGTCACCCGGAAAATCATAACTGTCCAGAAGCTCGCGTACCTCCATCTCCACCAGCTCCAGCAACTCCTCGTCGTCAACCATGTCGCACTTGTTCAAGTACACCACAATGTACGGAACACCCACCTGACGAGCCAGCAATATATGCTCGCGCGTCTGCGGCATCGGACCGTCCGCCGCCGATACCACCAATATCGCTCCGTCCATCTGCGCCGCACCCGTGATCATGTTCTTCACATAATCCGCATGACCCGGACAATCCACGTGCGCATAGTGACGACCCTCCGTCTCGTACTCCACGTGCGCCGTCGCTATCGTAATCCCTCGCTCACGCTCCTCCGGCGCATTGTCAATCTGATCAAACGCCCGCGCCTCACCACCAAACTTCGAGGACAACACCTTCGTGATCGCCGCCGTCAACGTCGTCTTGCCGTGATCCACATGACCTATCGTCCCGACATTCACATGCGGCTTGCTACGCTGAAACTTTTCTTTCGACACGGTTGAATTTCCTCTATCTGAACGTTTTCAAATTCAAAGGCTAATCAGCTGGCCTTCTTCATCACGACTTCGGCCACATTGCTCGGAGCCTGGGCGTACTTCTTGAACTCCATGGAGTACGTCGCGCGCCCCTGGGTAGCCGAACGCAAGGTGGTGGCGTAACCGAACATCTCGGCGAGCGGCACCTCGGCACGAATGATCTTGCCCGACGGAGCGTCCTCGAGGGCCTGGATGATCCCGCGCCGGGAGTTGATCTCGCCGTTGACGTTGCCCATGTACTCTTCGGGCGTGACGACTTCGACCGCCATGATCGGCTCGAGCAGCACCGGTTTCGCCTTTTCGCAGCCCTCGCGAAACGCCATGATCGCCGCAGCCCGGAAGGCGTGCTCGCTCGAGTCCACCTCGTGGTACGAACCGAAAAACAGTGCCACGCGAACGTCAACGACCGGATAGCCGGCAACAACGCCCGATTCCATCGCCTCCTTGACGCCCTTTTCCACTGCTGGAATGTACTCCCGGGGAACGACACCACCCTTGATTTCGTCCGCGAACTCGAATCCGCTGCCGGGTTCGCGAGGCTCGAGCCGCAGGTGGACGTGGCCGTACTGGCCGCGACCGCCCGTTTGCTTGGCGTACTTGTGCTCCTGCTCGATGGTCCTGGTGATCGTCTCGCGGTACGCCACCTGCGGTTTACCGACATTGCAGTCGACCTTGAATTCCCGCTTCAGGCGATCGACGATGATTTCCAGGTGCAGTTCGCCCATACCGGAAATGATCGTCTGACCGGACTCCTCGTCGGTGCGCACGCGGAAGGAAGGATCCTCCTGCGCAAGCTTCGACAGGGCGATGCCAAGCTTCTCCTGGTCCGTCTTGGTCTTCGGCTCGACCGCCTGGGAAATAACCGGATCCGGAAACTCCATGCGCTCCAACGTGATGACGCGATCGACGTCACACAGCGTGTCGCCCGTGGTCACGTTTTTCAGACCGACTGCCGCGGCAATCTCGCCCGCACGAACCTCCTTCAGCTCGGCTCGCTCATTGGCGTGCATCTGCAGTATGCGGCCGATGCGCTCTTTCTTGCCCTTGATCGGGTTGTACACGCTGTCGCCGGCCTTCAGCACGCCCGAGTAGACGCGAAAGAATACCAACTGTCCGACAAAGGGGTCGGTCATGATCTTGAAGCCGAGCGCCGCGAACGGCTCGTCGTCGCTGGTCTTGCGCACGGCCTCGGTACCGTCTTCCAACTCGCCCCGGATCGCCGGCACGTCGGTAGGATTCGGCATGTAGTCGATCACCGCGTCGAGCATGGCCTGCACGCCCTTGTTCTTGAAGGCGCTGCCGCACAGAACCGGAACGATCTCATTGCTCAACGTCCGCTGACGGATACCCGCCTTGACGTCCTCGATGGTGAGGTCGCCGCCCTCGAGGTACTTCTCCATCAGCTCCTCGGTGCTCTCCGCCGCAGCTTCCACCAGCTTCTCGCGGTATTCGTTGCAGGTATCGACGAGGTC
>JAUIEZ010000242.1 GCA_030429665.1 Gammaproteobacteria bacterium
CCAGGAGCGCACCGGCTTCACGTGGGATGACAAGCGGCGCGATTTTCCGGTGACCGAACCGCCGAGCGCCGAGGAACTGGACGTGATTCGCAACGTCATCGACCCCCTCGAACTGCGTCGACTGGAAAGCACCGAGAGCAGCAAGGCGCTTTACCTCGAATTGTGGAAACGCGACCTGGCGTATCACGGCGGCCGCCGCGGTGGCAGCGTTGCCCGATAGGACGCAAGACGCCGTCGTCTCCGCTCCGGCGACCGGCGCCGAAGTTCTCGCCGCCGCGTTCGCGCGCCACGGCATCGACGTCGTCTTCGGCCAGAGCATTCCCTCGCTTTTTCACCTGGCCGCACCCGCCAACGGCATCCGCCAATGTCCCTATCGCGCCGAGAACGCCGGCGGCGCGATGGCCGACGGATATTCGCGCATAGCGCATCGTGCCGGCGTGGTCACGGCCCAGAACGGACCGGCCGCCACGTTGCTGGTGCCGCCGCTGGCCGAGGCGCTCAAGGCCTCCACTGCCGTCGTGGCGCTAGTGCAGGAAGTGGACCGCGACATCGCCGACCGCAACGCGTTCCAGGAACTCGATCACCTCGCCCTGTTCGCGCCCGTCAGCAAATGGGTGCGCCGCGTCGATCACGCCGACCGAATCGACGACTACGTCGACATGGCATTCACTGCCGCGACCGCCGGTCGCCCCGGACCCGCCGTGTTGCTGGTACCGGGGGCGCTGCTGGCCGAACCCGCCATGCCCGGATCCCGTCGCGGCACGCGTCTTTCGCGCGTCCCGCTGGATCGGTGCCTCCCGGACCCGGTGACGGTGGAGAAGGCCGCCGAGCGACTTGCCGCGGCCCGGGAACCGCTCGTTATCGCCGGCGGCGGCGTGCACACCGCGGATGCGTGCGAGGCCCTGGCGATGCTACAGCAGCGCTGTCACCTGCCGGTGGCAACCACCTTGATGGGCAAGGGCGCGGTCGACGAGAACCATCCCCTGTCGATCGGCGTCGTCGGCTACGCCATGGGCGAAGGATCACGCACCGCGGCGTTATTCGGCCTCGTCCGGCGGGCGGACGTCGTGTTGCTCGTCGGCACCCGCACGAACCAGAACGGAACGCATTCCTGGCGCCTGCTGCCTGCGCGGGCGGATTACATTCACCTGGACGTCGACCCGGCGGAGATCGGCCGCAACTACGAATCGATCCGCCTAGTCGGCGACGCGCGCCTGGGCCTGGAGTCGCTCACGGCAGCTCTTTCGCGCCGCTCGCTGGACGCGCGCAAGGCTCGACGGGAAGTCCTCGAGCGCGAGATTGCCGCGGCCCGCGACCGGTTCCGCGTCTGGGTCGCCGCGGTCGCCGGCCGCGAGGAAAACGGTCCGAGGCCGGAGCGCCTGATGGCGGAGCTCGACAAGCGTCTCGGCGCCGACGACATCGTCGTCGCGGACGCCAGCTACGCCTCGGTCTGGGTGGGCAACAGCCTGACGGCGAAGAAAGCCGGCGCGCGATTTCTCGCGCCCCGGGGGCTCGCCGGTCTTGGCTGGGGGCTGCCCATGGCTATCGGCGCAGCGCTCGCGGCACCGGGTCGCCGCGTCGTTTGCGTGACCGGCGACGGCGGCTTCGCCCACTGCTGGGCCGAGCTGGAGATCGCTGTGCGCCTGTCGCTGGCCATTCCCGTCATCGTGCTGAACAATCAGTCACTGGGCTTTCAGCGTGACGCCGAGGACGTGATGTTCGGTGACCACACCGACGCCTGCCACCTGGGACCCGTCGATCACGCCGCGATTGCCGTCGCCTGCGGCGCCCGCGGCATGCGCGTCGCTCACGGGGACGACATCCCCAGCGCCATCGACGCCGCACTAGACCACGACGGACCCACCGTCATCGACGTGCTGGTCGATCCCCAGGCACGGCCGCCGTTGTCTTTCTATCGCAATCGCCTGCCGCCGCCGCCAGGCGCTCCGTTGCCCGGCGGCGCGGCGTCGACGGACACGGCGGCGACCTTCCACATCGAGAACCAATGATGAAATCCGCGGTCATCGCTTCCTACGCCCGTACGCCGCTTTGTCGTTCCTACCGCGGCGCCCTCAACTTTACCCACGGCGCCCGGATGGGCGGCCACGTCATCGAACACGCGGTCGCGCGTGCCGCGCTGGCGCCCGACGAGATCGAGGACGTCATCCTGGGCTGCGCCATGCAGGAAGGCACCACCGGTTACAACATCAGCCGCCAGGCGGCCATACGGGCCGGCCTGCCAGTGGAGACCTCGGCCGCCACCATCAACCGGTTTTGCGCCTCGGGGCTGCAATCCATCGCCTCGGCGGCCTACGCCATCATGTGCGGCCAGGTTTCCGTCGCGGTCGCGGGCGGTGTCGAGTCGATATCGCTGGTGCAAACCGAACACAAGAACGTGTACCGCCGCGAGGACGAATGGATCGTCTCGAACAAGCCCGCCATCTACATGCCGATGCTCGAAACAGCGCAGATCGTGGCCTCGCGGTACGGGATATCCCGCGACGACCAGGATGCTTTCGCCGCCGAAAGCCAGGCACGGGCCGCCGCGGCCCGGTCCGAGGGACGCTTCGACCGGGAAATCGTTCCACTGCGCGTTGAGAAGCAGGTCGTCGATAAGGCGTCGGGCAGCGTCGCCCACGTCGAGCTGCTCGCGGAGGATGACGAAGGCATCCGCCCGGACACCAGCATCGAAGGCTTGTCACGGCTCAGGCCGGTCACCGGAGAGTCCGGCACCGTCACCGCGGGCAATGCGTCCCAGCTCTCCGACGGTGCCGCGGCTTGCGTGGTCATGGATGAAAAACTCGCCGAGCGCCGGAACATTTCTCCCTTGGGACTGTTTCGGGGTTTCGAGGTCGTCGGCTGCGAACCCGATGAAATGGGGATCGGGCCCGTGTTCGCCGTGCCACGGCTGCTCGCGCGATTCGGACTCGAAATCGACGACATCGACCTGTGGGAGTTGAATGAGGCCTTCGCCTCCCAGGCGCTATACTGCCGGGACCGTCTCGGTATAGCGCCGGAGTGCATGAACGTCGACGGCGGCGCCATCGCCTTGGGTCATCCCTACGGCGTCAGCGGCACGCGACTGGCGGGACACGCCTTGCTGGAGGGAGCGCGACGCAATGCGCGCTTCGTGGTCGTCACCATGTGCAT
>JAUIEZ010000083.1 GCA_030429665.1 Gammaproteobacteria bacterium
AGGTCCGGCACTCCACGCCCGGTGTGGGCCTGATCTCGCCGCCGCCGCACCACGACATCTACTCGATCGAGGACCTGGCCCAGCTCATCCACGACCTGAAGAACGTCAACCCGAAGGCTCGCGTCAGCGTCAAGCTGGTGTCCGAAGTGGGTGTGGGTACCGTGGCCGCGGGTGTTTCCAAGGCGCACGCCGACCACGTCCTGATTTCCGGCTCGGAGGGCGGCACCGGCGCCAGCCCGATCACGTCGGTGATGCATGCCGGCTCGGAGTGGGAGATCGGGCTCGCCGAGACCCACCAGACCCTGGTCATGAACGACCTTCGCGGACGTATCGCGGTGCAGGCCGACGGCGGCATGCGCACCGGGCGCGACGTGGTCATCGCCGCGCTGCTCGGCGCCGACGAGGTGGGCTTCGGCACCATCGCGCTGATCTCGGCCGGCTGCATCTACATGCGCAAGTGCCACCTCAATACCTGCCCGGTGGGCGTCGCCACCCAGGACCCGCAACTTCGCAAGCGCTTCGTCGGGAGGCCCGAAGACGTGGTGAACTTCTTCATGTTCATCGCCGAGGAAACCCGCGAATGGATGGCGAAGCTCGGCTATCGCACCTTCAACGAGATGATCGGTCACGCCGATCGTCTCGACGTGCGCAAGGCGGTGAATCACTGGAAGGCGCGGGGGCTGGATTTTTCCGGCGTGTTCACGGTGCCCGAGGCCGCCGAGAACGTGGCGATATACAACTCCCAGGAGCAGGACCACGGCCTGGACAAGGCGCTCGATCACCAGCTCATCGAGCGCGCGATGCCGGCGCTGGAGTCCAAGTCGCCGGTGCGCATCGACGATCTCGTGGTCGCCAACGTGAACCGCACGGTGGGCGCCATGCTTTCAGGCGAGGTGGCGCGACGCTACGGACACGAAGGCCTGCCGGAGGACACCATCTACATCAAGGCACGGGGCAACGGCGGTCAGAGTTTCGGCGCGTTCCTTGCCGCGGGAGTCACGCTGGAGCTGGCCGGCGAGGCCAACGACTATACCGGCAAGGGCTTGTCGGGCGGACGTATCATCGTCTACCCGCCGGCGGAAAGCCGCATCAAGGCCGACGAGAACATCATCGTGGGCAACACGGTACTTTACGGCGCCATCGCCGGTGAGGTGTATTTCGCCGGCGTTGCGGGAGAACGCTTCTGTGTGCGCAACTCCGGTGCCACGGCGGTGGTCGAAGGCGTGGGCGACCACGGCTGCGAGTACATGACAGGCGGCTGCGTGGTAGTGCTCGGCGCCACGGGCAGAAACTTTGCCGCCGGCATGAGCGGAGGCATTGCATACGTGCTCGACGAGGATGGCGGCTTCGCACCGCGATGCAACATGTCCATGGTCGAGCTCGAGCCGATCGCCGACGAGGACGACGCCCTGGAGCGCGAAGCGCACCAGGGAGGCGACCTGGAATCGCACGGGTTGGTCGAACTGATGAGCGACATGACGCGCTACGACGTCCATCGACTCAAATTGCTTATCGAGCGCCATCACCGGTACACCAACAGCGCCCGGGCGAAGACCATCCTCGACAACTGGGACCATTATCGCGGTCGCTTCGTAAAAGTGATGCCGGTGGAATACCGCAAGGCGCTAGAGCGCATGCAGCAGCGCCAGCGGCACCACGAGAACGTGGAACTGGCGGTCGGTACTTAATTCATCACCTAGGCTTGTTCGCCTTCGGCGGGGCGGCCGCGCTGCCACCCCGCCGGAACGCTACGGAAACTGAGAATCAATGGGTAAAGAGACGGGATTCCTGGAGATCAGACGGCGTGATCGCGGCTACCTGCCGGTAGACCAGCGCATTGAAACCTACAGCGAGTTCGTGGTGCCATTGGGCGATCGCGAAACCCGTGACCAGGCGGCGCGGTGCATGAACTGCGGCATTCCTTTCTGCCACGAGGGGTGCCCGGTGAACAACATCATTCCCGAGTGGAACGACCTCGTCTACAACGACCGCTGGCGCGAGGCGCTGGACGTCCTGCACTCGACCAACAATTTCCCCGAGTTCACGGGCCGCATCTGCCCGGCGCCCTGCGAGGCGTCGTGTACGCTCAATCTCGATGACGAACCGGTGACCATCAAGACCATCGAATGCGCCATCATCGACCGCGGATTCCAGGAAGGTTGGGTGGTGCCCCAGGTGCCGCGCCACAAGACCGGCAAGCGTGTCGCGGTGATCGGATCGGGTCCCGCGGGACTCGCCTGCGCACAGCAACTGGCCCGCGCAGGCCACCGTGCGGTGGTGTTCGAGAAGAATCGCCGCATCGGTGGGCTGCTGCGCTATGGAATTCCGGATTTCAAGATGAGCGCGGATCTCATCGACCGGCGCATCGCCCAGATGCAAGCCGAGGGCGTTCGGTTTCGGCCCAACAGCCATGTCGGCCGAAATGTTCCGGTCGGCAAGCTGGTCGACGGTTATGACGCGATCGTGCTAACCGGAGGCGCCGAGAAGCCTCGCGACCTCGAGGTGCCCGGCCGCGAGCTGGATGGCGTCCACTTCGCCATGGATTTTCTCACGCAGCAGAACCGCCGTGTCAGCGGAGAAGGTTTTGCCGGCGAGGACATTCTCGCCACCGGCAAGCACGTGGTCGTCATCGGCGGAGGCGACACCGGCTCCGACTGCGTCGGCACGGCCAATCGCCAGCGTGCCGCGAGCGTGACTCAACTCGAGATCATGCCCAGGCCCCCGGAGCGGGAGAACAAGCTGCTGACCTGGCCGAACTGGCCGCTGAAGCTGCGCAGTTCCTCGTCGCACGAGGAAGGCTGCGAGCGTGACTGGTCGGTGGCGACAAAGGAAGTGATCGGCGCGAACGGCAAGGTCACCGGGTTGAAGCTCGTGCGGCTCGAGTGGCAGCAGGGCGAGGACGGTCGTTGGAGAATGGAGGAAATCGCCGGTAGCGAGTTCGTCATTACCACGGAGTTGATTCTCCTCGCCATGGGTTTCGTGCACCCGGTGCACGAGGGGTTGTTGGAGCAACTCGGCGTGGATCTGGATGGTCGCGGCAACGTCAAGGCCGACGAGAACAACTACCAGAGCAGCATCGAGAACATTTTCGTCGCCGGCGACATGCGACGCGGGCAGTCGCTGGTGGTCTGGGCCATTCGCGAAGGTCGGCAGGCGGCACGTGCGGTTGACGAGTACCTCATGGGTCACAGCGAACTGCCTCGTTGAGCGAATCGGTGAAGTGGCGACGCGCCTGCCGACCGTGATATCGTTATCGGCCGTGGCCCGGCGCGCCGTGCGTACCGGGACCCGATCGTTGCAATGGAGGAGTGATTCATGGCTACGTACGAATGCGAAAAGTGTGGCATGAGCGTCAACGCGACCTGTGGAAAATGCGATGCGCCGCTGGTAAATGACACCATCGCGCTAGAGGACGGAACCGAGGTGCAAGTGTCGAAATGCCCCAACGACCATGGCATGATCAAGTCGCCCATGTGCTGTGGACAGGACATGACCTGCTCGGCCGGTTGAGCGTCGAAATTTCTCCCGCGGGTGTAGTTCAATGGTAGAACGGGAGCTTCCCAAGCTCTTAACGTGGGTTCGATTCCCATCACCCGCTCCATTTCACTCCGTATTCTGACCGACTGTTTTACCGTCTCCCGGTATACGTCGGTTCGCACTGACCACCCGTTATCGCCATGTCCGGATCACTTCAGGAACAATTGCTCAAGGCAGGATTGGTCGACCCCAAGCGACTGGAATCCGAGAAAAAGGCCAAGCACCGGAAGAAGAAACAGAAGCAGGCGAGGGGTCCCTCGCCGTCCGGCGACGATAGCGCCCGGCGCGCCGAGAAGGCCCGTCGCGAGAAGATCGAGCGGGACCGGAAAACAAACAGCGAGCGCGACCGGCAGCGAGAACTTCGCGCCGTTCGCGCCCAGGTGCGCGAGATCGTCGAGCAGCACCGCATCGACCGTGACGCCGGCGAAACCCCCTACCAGTTCGTGGATCGCGGAAAGATCAAGAAGATCTACGTGCTCGAGACCATGCCATCGGCGCTCGCCGCCGGCACACTGGCGATCATACGACTCGACGGGCGTTACGACGTGGTGCCGGCGGCGGTCGCCAACCGTATCGTCGACCGCGATCCTCGGTCGGTCGTGGTTCTAAACGACGGATCGGGGTCGGACCAAGACGACGCCGGCGAGTATGCCGAACACCCCATACCCGACGACCTGGTGTGGTGAGGAGAAGTCCGCTCAGGTTCGGATAAATCGAATGGAACGTTTCCGGCGCTGTGCGGTCAAATTGTTCCGTCAGTTCATGTAAGCCTTGGCTTCTTCCCCGGGGTGGGGCAGTCCCGCGATGCGCCATGCGCTCTGACAACTGGCAAACAATCGCTTGATCTGCCCCCGCTCCACGCGGTTCTTGCGACAGACTCGACGCATTAGCGGTACCGCCCCAAAACGATCGTGATATTCACGGATGAAGTGCAGGATGCGCCAATGATCGTAACTCAACCGCTCAATCCCTTCCTCGAGTGCGATCGCGTTGGCCAGCTCCAGGTTCCAATGGCTGGTTGGCAGGAGAAAGCCGTCTTCGTCGAAGAGTTTTTGCTCGCCAACCATCGGTCGGTCCGGTAGGTGCGCGGGGTAGGTCATGGAGTCAATCAGTCGCGTTGTAAACAGCCGCCAGTGTAGTGATATCTTTTATGCGGTAAAGGAATAAAATATTACAAGGTTATAACCGGGAGTCATAAGTGAACCTGCAACAATTCCGATATCTCCATGCGGTTCGAGTGGCAGACCTGAATATCAGCCAGGCCGCCAAGACGCTTCACACCTCCCAGCCGGGGATCAGCCGGCAGATTCGTTCGCTCGAGGAAGAGCTGGGCGTCGACATATTCGAGCGCTCGGGCAAGCAGCTGTCGCGAGTCACCGCCGTTGGCGAGCGAATTTTCGAGCATGTCGAAAGAATTCTCAACGAGGTCTCGTCGATCCGGTCCGAGGCGCAGGAGGAGAAGCTGCCGGATCGCGGCGTTCTCAGCGTTGCCACGACTCATACGCAGGCGCGCTACGTACTGCCCTCGGTCGTGAACGCGTTCAAGGAACGCTATCCCGACGTCCAGGTTCACCTGCATCAGGGCTCGCCAACCCAGATCGCGGACATGCTCAGGACCGCCAGGGTCGATATCGCCATAGCAACCGAGGGCATGGAGTTATTCGACGAGTTCGTCATGATGCCCTGCTATCAGTGGAATCGCTGCATCATCGTGCCGACGGGGCATCCTCTCGCCACGAAGAAGGTCCGCTCGTTGAAGCAGGTGGCCGAGTTTCCGCTGCTGACCTACGTGTTCGGCTTTACCGGACGCTCCCAGCTCGACAAGGCCTTCAACGATGCCGGCCTGACGCCGCGGGTGGTGTTTTCCGCTACCGACGCCGATGTCATCAAGACCTACGTCAAGGTCGGTCTCGGCATCGGCGTGATCGCCCACGTCGCTTTCGACCCCAAGATCGACAAGGACCTGGTACGCATCAATGCCTCGCACTTGTTCGAGCGCGGCGTGACCAAGATTGGCGTGCGCCCGGGTTTCTTCCTCAAGCGGTTTCACTATGCCTTTATCGAGCAGTTTGCGCCGCATCTGAAGGAGTCGGTGGTGCGTCGTTCGTTGTCGACGATGCACGAGGAACAACGCAAGTGGTTGTTCGTCGATGAGCGTCTTCCCGTTCTGTAGCGCGACACGGCACCGAGCTCCGCTTGCACGCATAAGAAAATATACCGTTCGAATCGATTGAAACCGCCATCGCGCCTGCTCCACAATGCGCGCGGGACGGCTGGTGTCGTCCCACGATGCTAGCCGGTTTGCCAGCGTTCATGCGGGCCGACAGGCCCGTTGATCGAGGAGTAAAAAGTGTATGCGTGGTAAAGTGCTTTTGGCGCTTGTGGCAACCGCGTTCGCCGGCTCGGCGCTGGCGGCGGCTCCCGCCTTCGAGGAAGTGGACGCCGACGCGAATGGCAGCATCTCAGCGGAGGAGGCAGCGTCTGTCGAGGGGCTGGATTTCGCAACTGCCGACACCAACGGTGACGGATCGCTGAGCAAGGAGGAATACGAGGCCGCGACGGCGGCGATGTAGCGTTGCGCTTTACTCCCGACGCGCCTGATAGGGAGAATCGCCGTCCTGGATGACGGTAACGTTGCAAACCGTGAACGAGCGCAGAGCCGTTCACGGTTTTTTTGCGCGGCATCGAGCCCGCGACTTCGACGATCGATTTCGGCAGGGCGCAAGCGGCTTGGTCGAATCGGTGATCGTCAGCTCTCGACGTCTTCTCGTTTATTCTTGTCGGTCGTCATCGGCAGAAGGTCGGTCCGGCTGACGCCGAGGACCAAGGCGGCGGTCGACGCGATGTAGACGGACGACCACGTGCCCACCACGACGCCGATGATCAGTGCCAGGGAAAAGCCGAACAATGTCGAACCGCCGAGGACGATCAACGCGCACAGAACCATCAGCGTGGTCACGCCGGTCATCACGGTGCGCGACAGCGTGCCATTGATGGCGGTGTTCATGATCTCTACCGTCGACAGGTAGCGATGGCGCCGAAAGTCCTCGCGTACCCGGTCGAAGACGACGATGGTGTCGTTGAGCGAATAACCGGTGACCGCGAGTATCGCCGCCAACACGTTGAGATCGAACTTGATGCCGAAAAGGGAGAAACATCCGACGGTGATGATGATGTCGTGGGCGAGGGCGACGATAGATCCCACGGCGAATCGCCATTGAAAGCGCATGGCAACGTAGAGAAGAATGCCGGCGAGAGCGTAAAGGACGGCGAGGGCACCCTGCTCGGCCAGATCCTCGCCTACCTGGGGACCGACGTACTCGACACGCAGGATCTGCACGTCGCTGCCGGCAGTTTCTCGCAAGGCGTCGATCAGTCGATCGCTCGCCCTGGCCGCCTGGCCGGCATCCGCCGTCGTATCCGACCCGAGGCGAAGCAGCACGTCACTCGTGCTGCCGAGGTGCTGGACGAAGGCGTCCCCGAGGCCGGCACGGGACAGATCCTCACGAACACGGTCCAGGTCCGCGCCGCCCGGAAAATGTGCTTCAACCAACGTACCGCCGGTGAAGTCGACGCCGAACTCGAGTCCGCGGATTGCAAGTGACGCGATGGAAATGAGTACGAGCAATGCCGATAGCGCGGCGGCGGGAAAGCGCCATCGCATGAAGTCGAACCGGGCTGGGCCGCGAAAGAATTCCATCGGAGGGTCAGTGTATTTGGGGGGCTCGATGGCGCTTAGGCCGCCTTGTCGTGCGACGTGTATCCACGCCGAATTTGACCTCTCGACCCACGGATTCGACGGGTCGGTCTCGGCCTTCCCGCGTCGTCGTCCCGGCCCGCTGCCGGCAACAGCCGTCCGAGCAGGTACCACGCCCCGGCGGCGAACGTTACGGTACACGTTGCGTACGCCAACAGCGTGAGATCGCCCAGCAACGCGCCCTTGCCGCCGGCCGCGGCGATCGAAAAATCGACGCCGAATGACAATGCAATGAGCATGATGGGCACCCAGACGTCGCACAACCAGCGCTCGCGAACCCACCAAGGTTCTCGCGACAGTCGGCTGCCAACGAACAACACGCGGAAAAACACGGCGCTGGCCGACAGCAGCGCCACGGCGTAGAAGAGGGATTCTGATCGAGACACGTATCCAACCTCCAGACAATCGTCGCCGGGCGTTCTATCCCGGCGGCGGACGATGACTGAAGACCAGTGATCTCGGGCCTGTCGCGCCGTGGCAACACGGCGGGACAGCCCCTCGAAACGGCGTGAGGGGTCTCGGCGCATGCGCGCTCCGCCCATCGATTAAACAGGGTTGCCGTTCGGAACCAGGGTGATTCCGCTGTTTCGGGGCGGCGAGGAGGAACTGGTCGAAACCAACCGTCGCGGCGGCATTCGCCAACGCTTCGGCGAGACATAATTTACCATCGGCAACGTTCGCCGTCGATGGGGTGAGGCACGATCTTTTCCGGGCTGAATTGCGCGACCTTGTATTCGAACCGAGGTCGTATTAGCGTGGTCGCGGGTACCCGCGGAGGTTCGCATGGCGGACGAAGAGCGCGTGGCCGCGCATTATGGTCACGACGGCCTGCTGGATACAATCCGGTCCGCCGTCGAAAAACTGGGCAAATCCATCGAGACCATCACCGTGGAGGATCTCGGTCCGGTAGAGGAATTCCACATCGGTGGTCGCGCAGCCACCGCGGAACTTCTCGACACGCTACGAATCGCCGAGGGCGATCGCGTTCTCGACGCGGGCTGCGGGTTGGGCGGCAGTAGCCGATTCGCGGCCAGGCGCTACGGCGCGCGGGTGACGGGAGTCGACCTGACCCCAGGGTACGTCGAAACCGGGAGGGAGATGTGTCGTTGGGTCGGCCTTGATGCCCGGGTCGACCTCCGGGTCGGCAGCGTCACCGACTTGCCGTGCGATCCGGACAGTTTCGACAAGGCCTTCCTGATCCATGTCGGCATGAACGTGGCGGAAAAGGATGTCATGGCCCGGGAACTCGCGAGGGTGCTGAAATCGGATGCCATGCTGGGGATATACGATGTCATGCTCACGTCCGATGGCAGTGTCGAATTCCCGGTGCCCTGGGCGGCGGCCGCGTCGGAGAGCGTGCTGGATTCTCCTGATGCCTACGTTGCCGCACTCGATGCCGCCGGTTTTACGATAGAGTCGCTACGCGACCGGCGCGCCTTCGCCCTCGAGTTTCTCGCCAAACTCAAGTCTGCCATGGCCAAGACCGACGATCCGCCGCGTCTCGGCGTGCACCTGCTAATGGGGCCCTTGGCGCCGGTCAAGATTGAGAACATGTTCAGGGCCATCGACAGCGGAGTCGTTGCGCCCTTGGAAATCGTGGCCAGGCGAACGGGTTGAATCGCCCGAAAACAAGGCTGTCAGTCGCTGTCAGCCGCGATTGGAAAGAAATTCCTCGGTGGTGTTGGCATGCGGAAACGGTGTATCGGGCACCTTCAGTCCGAGCGCACCGCAGATTGGCGCCCAGCCGTCGCCGGGCTGCCATTGTAGGAGCCGATGAGACGGTGCGTTTTGACGCACGTCGTCGACGTGGCGCCGGTACGCCGCGATGCATGCATCGCGGTTCTCGAGGTCCAACGTAAATCGCCTGCCGAATAGCGCGTCTAACATGTCGCGCCGTTCGCCGCTCGCGCGCAGCGTCGAGGGGAAAATCGTCGAGCTGGCGCTTTTCCACCACGATTCCGGATCGCGGTAGGACAGCAGTATTAACGCGTCAGGAAACGCTTCGCACAGTTCCCGCCAGAACGCCGATGCCGGCCAGTCGACAACGGCGGCGTAGCCCTCGAAAAACTCGCGCCAGTCCGGCGGGTCGCCGTTTGCGGCGTCACGCCATGCCGCCGCGTCTCCCGCGCGTCGGGAGACCTCGAACATGTGGTAGCAGGGCGCACCGAGCAATTGCTCGAGCGCCAGTTTCAGGGAAGCCGTGCCAGTGCGGCCGGTGCCGGCGCCGATTACGCGAAGTGTCATGACGTTTTTCCTTATGGCCGATGACCCGGTGCGATTGTCTCACGATGCGCGAAGGCCCGGTCGCCGACACCGCCGGTTGGGTGTCGGCGCGGGCGGTCTACCGATGCGTCGCAAGTACGCCGAACGGGTGGTACCCGAGAGGGATTTACAGTGGACGATCGGGTCCCGGACGTGCGACAGTCTGTCGACACGCCCGGCTGGTTCGGGCGGCGGTGACATCAACATCGTGGAGGGTAGACGATGAACAAGCCAGTCCATGTTGTCGCCCTATTTGCGGCGATCCTTTTCGCTCTCGGCGGCTGTGAAAATGAAGGGCCAATGGAGAAGGCGGGCGAAAAAATCGACGAGGCCGTAGAGGAGGCCGGCGAGGCGGTGGAAGAGGCTGCGGATAAGGTCCGGGACGCGACCGACTAAATGCCGAACGATCGTGCCGTGAGAAGCTCGGACGTCGCCACCGGGCGGTGTCTTTGCGGAGACGTACGGGTCGAGGTGCGTGGCGAACCACTTTGGACAGGTCATTGCCACTGCCGAAGCTGTCGTCGAAACACCGCCTCGCTGGTGGCGACCTTTGTCGGATACCATCCCGAGGCGGTGAAATTTCCGGCCGCGTCGCGGCGGGTATTCGAGTCGTCGCCCGGTGTCTTGCGCGGATTCTGCGCCCGCTGCGGCACGCCGATCAGTTACGAGTCCTCGCGTTTTCCGGACGAAATCCATCTCTACGTCGGCCTGATGGACGATCCCGCGAGGTTCAGTCCGGCGTTCCACGTTCATTTCGCCGAGCGGATCGAGGGTTTCGAGATCGCCGACGACCTGCTGCGGTTTCCGGGAGGAGCATCTCAGTAGACGCGACGCCGCCCGGCCGGCAGCGTTGAAGGTGCTTACTTGCGGCCCGATTCGTTTTGCGGCAGTTCCAGCGAGCCGGACGGCAGGCCGACGCGCTCGAGCGTCGACTTGATCAATCCGGGAGATTCGAGCCCCGCCTGCTCGAGCGTCGTTCGCAAGGTGTCGCCGCGACCGGCCCCGTCGAGTCCCGCACGCGAAATCCACGCGCCGGGCTCGAACCCGGGATCTAGCGTAAGGACCTGCCGTGCCTGGCGTTTCGAACCGGAGGCGTCGCCCAATTCGCCCAGCGCCGCGGAGAGCAGTACGCGCGAAGACAGGTCGTTGGGGTCAAGCTCCACGGCGCGGTGCAAGCGCTCGCTCGCCTCGCTGGTGCGTCCCGCGAAGTACAGCGATCGTCCCAGCACGGACTGGTAGAAGGGCGGCGGATAGGGATTGACGCGAAGCGCCTCCTCCATGCGCGCCACCGCGTTCGCGGCCTCCCCCGTTCGTGTCAGGGCGTCGGCCAGCAACACCCTGGCGTCCGCCAGCCCGGGATTCAACGCGATGGCGCGTTCGCTTGCGTCAATGGCCTTGCCGACTTCGTGCCCCAGCAGCGCGACATAGCCGTCGGCCAGGTGAACCCGTGCGAGCTCGGCGTCTGCCGCCAGCGCCCGGTCGACGACTTCCCGGGCCTGCGCCAGCGTCGCGTCGCCTGCCCCGTTCCACTTGAACCTGACATCGTTAACGTACGTCATCGCCAATGCCGCAAGCGCCTGCGCGTACTGCGGATCGCGGTCGAGGGCGCGCAAGTACATTTCCCGGGCCTGGGCGTTGTCTTCGCCGGTGAGCCTGAAAAACGACGCCTGTCCGCGCAGGTAGAAATCGAACGCAACCGGGTCTTCGGTATCACGACGCGCCAGCCGCGCGCGCTGTTGCTCGGACAACGTCACGCCGAGGGCATCGGCGATATCCTGCGCCAGCCGCGATTCGAGCTCGAGCACCTGGGTCCATGGCAGTTTGCGTTTCTTGTCGACAAGGCGTTTGCCCGCCCGCGCATCGAGAAGTTCCAGGTTGATCTCCAGCGTTTCGGCCGCCCGGTCGATCGATCCTTTCGCGAGGTGGCGTACACCAAGCTCCGCGGCGACCTGTTGCTCTCCGATCGAAGTGCCACGGTAGGCGAACGATGAGTCCCGGGCAATCACGAAAAGGCCGTCGATCCGCGACAACGTGCCGACTATTTCCTCGGTTAGCCCGTCGGCGAGGTAGGCCTGCTCGTCCCCACCCGGGGCGGCCAGCGGCAGGACGGCGACGGATGGTCGATCGGGCAACGGACGGGCCGGTTGTTCGGATACGGGGGTCGAAACACCGGAGCGCCAATTCGGCCACCCGCCGGTGAAGCCGATACCGACCACGACGAGAACGGCCGCGACGAACGCGGCGAGCAGTCCCTGGCGGCGCGAAACCGGAAAACGGTGCAGAAGCCGCTGGCGCGACGGCGCGGGTATCGTGCCGCCGTCGGCGACGCGCGCGACGAATGCGCGTACCGGCCGTTCGAAACCCTTCACCGTGTGTTCGCCCAGGGACTCGAAGACGAACGGCGCCTGCTGGGGAATCGATTCGCAGGCGGCGCCCTGGACGACGACTTCGCCGTCGCCGGCCAGTTGTTCGAGGCGTTGCGCCAGCACCGCGGCGGCGCCGGTCACGGTATTGTCCGCGACGATCACCTCGCCCATGGCGATTCCGATTCGCAGTCGCGGCAAACTGTCATCCCCGCCGGCGTCCGGCGGTGCCACGGACTGAAATGTCAGAGCCGCACTTACGGCGTCGGAAGCCTTGTCGAACTCGGCTACCAACGCGTCGCCGCGAACCTCGTGTGCCGCGCCGCCGTAGTCCTCGATGATTTCCTTCAGGCGGCGAAAGGCGCCCTGAATCCTTTCATGGGCGAGTCCGGCATCCTGCTGCACCATGGCGGTGGAACCCACCACGTCGGCGTGCATGAGAAAGGCGAATCTCGAAGGTAGTCCGTTGTCGGCCATGTATTCGTGCTGAATCGAAAATTCCCGTGGGGAAGGGATTGGCGCCGGCCATCGCGCCCATTGCCGGTGAGGCGAATCGGCGGGGCGGGATCGAGCGGCAGACTAGGCGGCGGTTGAGGCAATGTCAATGTAACGATGGACGTGATCCGGCGTACGCCACATCACGCCGATTCGCCCAGCGATGCATGGACGTCGTCGGGCGCCGCCGGTTGCTCCAGGTAACCGGGATCGAAGCGACAGCGCACTGCCAGGCGCATGATGTCTTTCAATACGATGCAGCCGTTCTCGAAATCGACAAGTTCGTCGCGAGCCAGTGACCGAAACGTGCGATTGGCATGAACGTGACTCATACCCAGCGCGTCGGCGAGAACCACCTGCGTCAGTGGAAATCTCCTGCATTCACCTCTCTCGAAACCGATTCGACGCAGTCGCACGTAGAGCTCCACGAAAAGGTGAGCCATGCGCTCGGCGGCGCCGCGGCGTCCGACGCGGGTAACGTGTTCGTCGAGTCGTCGCTCGCCCTGGCCGGCGAGCCACCCCAGGGCGAATACCAGCCGCGGATTTCGCGACGCGAGAGCCAAAAGACTCGCTGCTGGGTAGGCGCTGAGGGTCACCGGTGTCAGCGTTTCGATGCCGAAATCGGCGCGACGCAACATGACGGTATACAAGCCGATGATATCGCCCGGCAGCAGGAACTCCAGGATCTGGCGTCGCCCGTCCGCGAAGGTCTTGTAGCGGGTAGCCCAACCGGACATGACCACGTGGGTCAACTCGATGTCCTCGCCTTCCCTGACGATCCACTGCCCGGCGTCGACTTCCTCGCGCGTCATCAGCAGGTCGTCGAGCGCCTTGAAGTCGGACTCGTCACAAAACGCCAATTCCTCGAGACGGGTGTGGAGCGCCGAGCGTGGCGTGACAGGCGTGGGGGTCTGTTTCATGGGCTCGATATCGTCGGACCTGCCGAGATAAGCTGCGGTTGATGTGTCCGACGAGGGCCTGATTTCCGTGCCGCGATCGTTTCTCCGGCGCTCGGAGATCGTCGGAAAGCGAGAACAACGCCTCGTCGCCGGCGGTTTTTACGCGCTCGGCAGAATACTTCGCGGCTTCGCGCGCCGGCGGGAGCACCCGATGTCGGAGGTGTCCGCGCGCTACGCGGGACGACGCACGCCGTATCGGAACATTGACAAAGGTTCACGCGGCTGCAAACGACCGACTCCGCCGTGTCCCTCCAACTGAGAACAAGGTTCTTCCCATCGCCGCGGGATGTCATCGGACGGTACCGACGCGCATCGTCGACCACGGGGAATAGGGGTCGACGAAGGCGGCGACTGGCGCCATCGAGATCGCCAGGGTCCGCGGCGTGGATGGATTCATCGATCAAGTATACCCCGGTGCCAAGCACCGAAACCGGCGAATGCCGTCGGGGCGTGTTTCCCGGGTATCTTTCATTAACAAATGTTGTGGTGACGCGGCCTTGCAATGGGCTCAAATATCCCTAACTCGTTGAATGAAAAAGACACAGGAGATCGAAATGAGCACTACAGACGCGTATCGACAGAAGATGGAGGCGGAACTCGACAAGTATCGGGCCCGTATCCAGATGCTTCGCGCACAGGCGACGGACGCCGGTGCGGACGCTCGAATCGAGTACGAGCGACACCTGGACGGCCTGGAGGAGCGCCGCCAGGAGATGGAAAAGAAACTGGCCGATCTGTCCGATTCCAGCGGAGAGGCGCTGGAGGACATCAAGGCGGGCCTTTCCTCGGCCTGGGAGGACCTGGGTCGCGCTGTCGATGAGGCGTCGTCCCGGTTCGGGCGTTGAGTAGTGCCCGATTGTTGCGTCTTGCCGACATCAACCACGAACGTTAATGGAGTTGTGAAATGTATCGAATGAAATCCACGCGACCAATTCATGCCGCGGCACTTGCCATCGTTCTCGCGGCGCCGATCGCCCACGCACAGGATGACGGCGCCAGTGCCAGCGAGGAATGGACGCAATCGATAGAAAAAATCGAGACGTCGGGCGCCGAGCAGCGCAACGAGGCCGTCGGTGCCGGTGAATCGATTGCCGAGGCCATGGACCAACGCATCGAGGCGATGGAGCAGTGGGTGGCCAGGAACTGGGACAAGTTGAGCGCGGAGGCGCGCGAGGATCGCCAGGAGATCATCAGCGACCTGCGCAAGCAACGTAACGACCTCGCCGAGTGGTTTGGCGCCATGAAGCACAGTTCCGCCGAGTCCTGGGAAGAAGCCAAGCAGGGTTTCGTCGACGTCTACAACACCATGGGCGAAAAGTTCAATGCGGTCGTAGACAAGTTCGAATCGAAGGACGCGGAGCAGTAGCAGACCCCGCGGGTCGTCGCTCTCCGGGGCGGCGACCCGCGGCTGACGGCCCCGCCGTTCGCGAAGATCATCGGCCCGGTGCAGGAACACGCCGCGTGACGGCCGGTCGAAGCGAACGGTTTTCACGCGTGCATGACTGGCCGTGATCGCCGACCAGCGAACGTGGCAAAGGTGTCCGATTCGGCATCGGGTAGCGGTTCGTCCCGAGTACGGCGCGGTGCTAATATCGAAATCCGCGCCGCCCGACGACTCGAATCCCTTGAAAGGGCCAGACCATGACATCCAACAACGCCATGCGTGACGGTGGATGCACGTGCCGACACGTCAGGTATCGGCTGACATCCGATCCGTTGTTCGTTCATTGCTGCCACTGCAGTTGGTGCCAGCGGGAAACCGGTTCGGCGTTTGCGATCAATGCCTTGATCGAAGCCGATCGCGTGAACCTGCTGTCCGGCGACGTTCAGGTCGTCGACACGCCCTCGGCCAGCGGCCGCGGACAACGCATTTCCCGTTGTCCCGTCTGTGGCGTTGCGGTCTGGAGCAACTACGCGGGTGCGGGAGACCTGGTTCGTTTTGTCCGCGTCGGTACACTGGACAAACCCTACGCATTGACGCCGGATATTCACATATACACCGATACCCGGCTGCCGTGGATACACATTCCCGAAGGTACACCGGCGGTGCCCGGCTACTACCGTGCGTCTGAATACTGGCCCGCCGGAAGTCTCGCACGCCGCGAAGTCTTACGCGGCGTCAATTCGTGACGTCGTCGAGTTCCGACCGCCGCCTCCCGGAGGAAGTGGCGTCCTGTAAGGCGTCCATGCCGGCCGAGCGTCGACGCATCGTCGTAGCCTTGCATCGATTGGTCCTTTCCCTGTACCCAGACGCCCGGATCGACTTTTCCTTTCGTATGCCCACCTGTCGCCACGGCAGGGGTTGGGTCGCGATGGCCAATCGCAAGCGTCACGCCTCACTCTACACCTGCGACACGCACCATATCGATGGTTTTCGCGGGCTTCACCCCAATACTCCTACCGGCAAGGGTCGTATCAATCTGCGTCCCGCCGGCGATCTGCCTCTCGACGACTTCGCCGGTGTGATTCGCCACGCCGTGGACCGTCCGGACCGCGGCGCGTGATCATCCACGTCGACATGGACGCGTTCTATGCGTCGGTGGAAGAACGCGAGGATCCTTCCCTGCGCGGTCGGGCGTTGATCGTCGCGGGGCGTGCCGAATCGCGCGGCGTCGTTTCGGCGGCCAACTACGCCGCGCGCGTCTTCGGCATACAAAGCGCCATGCCTACCGCACGCGCCATGCGGCTTTGCCGGGGCCTGATCATCCTGCCGGTTCGTATGGCGTTATACGCGGAGGTATCCAGGCAGGTGCGGGAAATCTTCCACCGCTTCACGCCGCAAGTCGAGCCGCTTTCCCTTGACGAGGCTTTCCTGGACACTCGCGCGAGCACCCGCCTTCATGGCCCGCCCGAACTCGTCGCCCGCAAGATCAAGCAGGCCATTGCCGACGAGTTGGGCCTCGTGGCTTCAGTCGGCGTCGCGCCCAACAAGTTCCTCGCCAAGCTGGCCAGCGATCACGACAAACCCGACGGGTTTACCGTGATCTCGCCGGACGCCGTGACGTCGTTTCTCGACCCGCTGCCTGTTCGGCGCCTGTCCGGCGTGGGTCCCGCCACGCTGTCGCGCCTGCACGCGCTGGACATTCATACCGTGCGCGATGTTCGACTGCGCGACGTCGACGAGCTGCAACAGCGGCTCGGCCAGACCGGTCTTCGCCTCCATGAATTGGCGAACGGGCGCGACGGTAGGTCGGTGAAAAGCGAGCGCGAATCGAAATCGATCTCTCACGAGAAAACCTTCGCAGCTTTCGTGACCGAGTTCGACGTCCTCGAATCGGTGCTGATGGAGTTGACCGAATCGGTATGCGAGCGAATGCGCTCGATCGGCCTCGAAAGCCGTACCGTGACGTTGAAGCTTCGAGACGCCGATTTCCGGACATTTACCGCTTCACGCAGCCTGCAGGCCCCAACGTGCTCCACTCGGCGCGTGTGGACGCATGTTCGCACGCTCCTGCGGGCCCGCTATCGCCGCGGCATGGCGGTGCGGTTGGTCGGTGTCGGGGTTTCGCGGTTCGAGGCGCCGGCCGGTACCCAGGTCGAACTCTTCAACAGCCGCGACGATCGGCGCGACGCGAAAATTGACGAACTTACGGATCACATTCGCTCGCGTTACGGCGCCGACGCCATTGGCCGTGGCACGCGGTTTCATCGCGGCGAGTAGGCAGGGCGATTGCCTGCCGGTGCGATCGACGACATAGTAGAGTTTCCGAAACCGGGAAGCCTCGATTCATGGCCTTCGAACTCAAAGCCAAAGACAAAGACCTCGGCGGATTCACCGTGCGCCGGATCCTGCCTCACCCTAACAAGCGTACGGTCGGGCCGTTCGTGTTTTTCGATCACATGGGACCGGCGACGTTTCCGGCCGGCCAGGGAATCGATGTGCGACCGCACCCGCACATCGGGCTGGCGACCGTGACCTACCTGTTGGAAGGCAGCATTCTTCATCGTGACAGCCTCGGCAATGTCCAGGAGATTCACCCCGGCGACGTCAACTGGATGACGGCGGGTCGAGGCATCGTGCACTCGGAACGTGAAAGCATCGAAGTCCGTTGCTCGCCTCACCGCATTAACGGTTTCCAGGTTTGGCTCGCGCTGCCGCCAGGGGACGCCGAGGTGGAGCCGGCCTTCTTCCATTTCGGTCGCAACGAGTTGCCTCATGTTATCGAGGACGGGCTCGTGATGCGACTGGTGGCGGGTAGGGCATACGGACAGGTGTCGCCGGTGCGTACGTTTTCGCCAATGTTCTACCTCGACGTGGTGGCGGCGGCCGGCCGCGTCATCGAGCGTCCCGACGCCACGATGGAAACGTCGGCCTACGTGCAGAGCGGTGCGATCGAGTTGGCTGGCGAAACGTTCGGCGCGGGATCCTTCGTGGTGTTTGGCGCGGACGACGAAGTCGCTTGCGTGCGCGAGGACGCGCGGTTGATGCTGCTTGGCGGCGAACCGTTCGAAAGGACGCCCCACCTGGATTGGAACTTCGTTTCGTTCGACAAGCAGCGCATCGAGCGCGCGCGGCAGATGTGGCGCGACGGCGAGTTCGACCGCATACCCGGCGACGACCGGGAATTCATCCCGCTGCCGGAGCGTCCGTAGGTATCGTGCGCGAGACCTCGGGGGTCGCGAATCAGCCGCCGGGCAGGGCGTCGACGGAATCGTTCTCCGCGCGCTGCGCGGCGCGCGGCTTCCTGGCGTCGTCGGCGGCGGAATCGAGAGCGACGACGATGCGCCGCGCGGATTCGAGGAAACGGTTCGGCGCCACGGGAGAGTTCACCAGGTTCTCGACGTCGCCGACCCAAATGAATTCCCAGGGTTCCGGCAGCGGGCCCTGGTCCGGCAGCTCGTCGGGGTAACTGGGTACGAATCCGAACGCTCGTGCGACGCGGAAGTTGTCGGCGGAGATCCATCGATAGGCGTCCGTGGCACCGAACGCATTCAACCCCGAGTTGTCGCTCTGAATGTCGACGGTGAATCCGCTGTGGTGACGTGAATAGCCCGGCGGCGCGCTATAGTCGAGTATGGCCTGCAATGAATCGTCGGCCTCGCCCCGTGCAATCGATTCGGCCGACACGCCGCGCTGGTAGAGTTTGCTCAGGAATATTTGCCTTTGTTTCGCCAGCGAACGGTATCCGGAAACGATGCCGAGTTCGAATCCGGCCGCTGCCGCCGTCTTTCTCAGCCGTTCCCACGCGGTAACCACGCAACGATGGACCGACCAGGGGAAGGTGAGATCGTCCTTGTCGGCAAGCTGTACCTGGAGTTGGTAACCACGCGATTCCGCGAGTTGCCTTATACGCGTGTCGGCGTCGACGTTCCCGGTGATTACCGCATCGGCGACGGCCGGCTTGAGGTTCGCGTGCTTGCCCGTCAGGGAGGGTTGGCAAGTGTCGGCGGCGACCCAGCCGCCGCGGGTGGTCGACGCCGCGCCGCCGCGGCGGGACCTCGCTTCAGAGGGCGGGGCCAGGGCGCCCGTGTCCGTGTCCGTGCCCCTGCTCGCGCCCGTGGTCGGATCGATCGCGCCCCCGGACCCCGGCCCCGCGGGACCGCCCGGTGAGATCGTCCACTTCGTCGTCGATCGCGGCGCCCTCAGCGTCGCCGAGGGGCCCCTGCAGCGCCCCGACCTCGTGATGACCTGTGCGCCTCCGACCTTCAGGGCCGTGATGATGGGCCGCGTCCCCCCGCCGGACGCGGTGGCGCGGGGCGAGCTCAGCCTCGA
>JAUIEZ010000084.1 GCA_030429665.1 Gammaproteobacteria bacterium
CTCCCCTCGCACCTTGACGAGCGCGAGCGCGTCCTCGAACGCCAGCGCGCCGGCGGCGACCAGGGCGCTGTACTCGCCCAGGCTGTGGCCTGCCGCGAACCCCGGCGTCAGCGAGCGTCCGACTCGCTGTTCCAGGGCCCGCAGACAGGCGATGGAATGGGTCAGGAGCACCGGCTGGGTATAGCGGGTGAGGTTGACCTGGTCGTCCTCGTCATCGAATGACAACGCGGCGATATCGTAGCCGAGTACGTCGGCGGCAGTTTGATACACTTGACGAGCAGCGGCTTCGTGCTCGTACAAGTCGCGACCGATGCCGCGGTACTGAGAGCCTTGTCCGGGGAAGACGAAAAGCACGTCTTCGAGAATTTCGGGCGAGCGATCTGGTCGCATTTTATCTGTTCCAGCTTGGTTGGATTGACGAGGGAGGGCCTATTCTAGCCGACCGACCGTCGGTTCGGACGCCAGCGATCCCTAACGAAGGCAAAGGCAAGCCATGGGAAAGAAATACCGGGAAATTACCCCAAAGCAGGCGGATTTTATCGGCGCGCAAAAGATCTTTTTCTGCGCTACCGCCGCGCCGGACGGCCGGGTTAACGTCTCCCCCAAGGGTGGAGACAGTCTGCGCGTTCTCGCGCCCGATCGCGTGGTATGGCTCAATCTCACGGGCAGTGGCAACGAAAGCGCTGCGCACGTGCTCGAAGACTCACGTATGACGCTGATGTTCTGTGCCTTCGAAGGGTCTCCGAAGATCCTGCGACTGTACGGCAATGCGCGCATGGTGCAACCCGCGGACGCCGACTGGGAGGAACTCTACGCGCTGTTCCATCCCCACGTCGGCGCGCGACAGATTTTCGACGTCACCGTGGACCTGGTACAGACGTCCTGCGGCTTCGGCGTTCCGTACTTCGACTACGCGGGCGATCGTGAGAAGCTTCGCCAGTGGAGCGAGGAACACGGCGAGTCGGGTATCCGCGAATACTGGCGGCTGAAAAACGCGAAAAGCATCGACGGAAAGCCGACCGGCATCGCGGCCGAAGCGGACGATGAGGTCGACGACGAGTCGCCGGGCGACCGGCCGGGTGATGCGGACACCGGTGCTTGATCGAACAAGACCCCGTCGCGAAGACAAAAAAAACCGCCACAAGAGGTTGTGGCGGCTAATTCAAGGAGGAGGATAAAAAACCGCGTTGCTGCGTTGCAGCAACGAGGGCGCGGATACTAACCAAGGATCCACCTCGCGTCAACCCCCCTTAATGACGTTTTTTCCCCCTGCGAATCCGGTGGTATCGTTCCAGCCACGGGTATACCCAGCGGGGCGCGTGCGCCTGCTTCCATAGCCCCGCGGCGCGCTTCGCCGCCTCGCTCCACGCGGGGTAGGGCACGATGGCGGCCAGCAACTTGTTCATGCCGATGCGCCGCTGCATGGCCAGTGCGAGCGTGGTGACCAGTTCACCGGCACCCTCGCCGGCGACCGTCGCGCCGACAATTCGGTCGCTACCGCGCGCGGTGAGAATTTCGACGAATCCCTCGGTCTCGCCCTCCGCGACGGCGCGGTCCAACTCGGAGAACTCGAATCGAGTGCGCTCGACGCGCACACCCTGCCGTTCGGCGCCGTCGTGGTCGAGTCCGACGCGGCCGATCTGCGGCTCGGTGTACACGGCCCACGGCAGGTTGGCGTAGTCGATGGCAAACCGCTTGAATGGCCTGAACAGCGCGTTGACCGCGGCGTGCCACGCCTGGTGAGCCGCGGCATGGGTGAACTGGTACGGCCCGGTCACGTCTCCGCAGGCGTAGATATGGGCGTGGTTCGTCTGCATGAACGGATTTACCCCGATGCGCCCTTCGCGGATTTCAACGCCCAGTGACTCGAGTCCGTAACCGGCGAGGCGCGGACGGCGTCCCGTCGCAACCAGCAGGGCATCGAACGCCATCTCGCCGCGTTCGCCTTCACGGCTGAAGCTTGCCCGGCCGTTGCTCACCGATTCTATTCGCGTGTTGGTGTGCAGCGAGACCCCTTCGCGGCAAAAGCGATCGGCAAGCAGTTCGCCAAGCGCCGCGTCCTCTCCGCCGAGCAGTCGTTCCTGCATCTCGAACAGGCTTACCGACGCGCCGAGGCGTGCGAACGCCTGGCCCAGCTCGCAGCCGATCGGGCCGCCGCCCAGCACGGCGAGGTGCGCCGGGAGCGAATTCAGCTGCCACAGGTTATCGGACGTGAGATAAGGGATATCCGCTAGCCCCGGCACCGGCGGCACCGCGGGCTCCGCGCCCGCGGCAATGACGATGTTGCGGCTCCGAACGGGCCGGCCGTCGACGCTTACTGTCCAGGGATCGAGAAAACGGGCCTCGCCGAGCAGGCAGCGTACGCCGAGCCTGGCGTAGCGTTCCACGGAATCGTGCGGCGCAATGGTGGCGATCGCGCCGTGTACATGGCGCATCACCTGCGCGAAATCCACGGTCACGTTGGTCGCGCGAATGCCGAAGCGTGACGAGTTGCGCGCATGGTGGGCGCGCCGTGCGGCGGCGATCAACGCCTTGGATGGGACGCATCCCGTGTTGAGGCAGTCTCCGCCCATGGTGCCGGACTCGACGAGCACCACCCTTGCCTTGAGCGCGGCGCCGATATAGGCGGCGACGAGGCCCGCCGATCCGGCGCCGACTACCAGCAGGTCGGCATCGTAGGTCCTGGGACGAGCTCCCTTCATTGTCGACGGATCAACGAGAGAGCGCCGCGCGCCAGCCACGGGAATGCCGCGAGCAGGGCGAAGGAGAGAATCATCCGTGCGGAGAGGATGTCGGAGGCCGACTGCACGGTGGCGAGTTGGGTCCCCGCGTTTACGTAAACCACAGTGGCCGGCAGCATGCCGATCTGGCTGACGAGAAAGAAGGTAACGGTGCGTATCGAGGTCAGCGCCATGACGATATTGATCACGAAGAACGGTATGACCGGTACCAGGCGAAGGGAAAAAAGGTAAAAGGCACCGTCCGCTTCAAATCCGCGACGGACGCGTTCCAGCCTGCCGGCGAACTTCTCGCGAACCAGCGAGCGTAAAACGAACCGGGCGATGAGAAAAGCCACCGTGGCGCCGACGGTGGAGGCGATGGATGTCAGCACCGAGCCCCACAGCAGCCCGAACAACGCGCCGCCGGCAAGGGTCAGGACCAGCGCGCCGGGAATACTCAGCGCGGTGACGAGAATGTATAGCAGCAGGTAGGACAGCGCCGAGGTCAAGGGTCGGGCATCGACCACGGCCAGCAGGCGATCCTGGGAGGTGCGCAGCGTATCGACGGTAAGATAACCCCGCGTCGCCCCGTACAGGACGACCGCGGCGGTGATTACGCCGGCGATGACGAGGAGATTCTTGTACTTCATGACCGTCGCTATCGAGACCGGGACCGCTGGCGCCGGTACCGAATGCGCGAACGGCGAACGCCATCGTTCCGGCGCGAGATCCCGGTACGAAAACACGACCGCGGCAGTTTCATGTCGCCCCGGGCCGGTGTTCGTGCCGGCCTCGTTCGGCGTTCGGGGCTCGACTTGCGCCTGTCAGAAACATCGGGATAGGATAACCTACAATCGACTTTTGACTGTGCCCGGATCGGAGACGCAATCGACGTCGTCGATCGGGCCCTCACTGAAAGAACCCGCGACGAAGAAATTCCGCCGGCGAAGAGGTCCCGACCGTCGTCGGCGCGAAGCGGCTGGAGGAGGAGAGCATGACACGCAACACCGCGGCGACTGTCGTCGCCGTTATCGCCGCGCTGGCGGGATGGATCATGTATTTCGTCGAGGGCGGGCAGGTGTCCGAGCAGGCCGCGCGGATCGCCTCCCTGGAGCAGGGTATGGAGCAGGCCGAGGCCAAGCTCGAGGCTGCGTCGACGGCACGCGAGGAGGCGCACGGGGCGCTGCAGGAAAGCGAATCGTTGCTCGGCAGCCTTCGCGACCGAGTCGCCGAACTCGAACGGACCGCCGAAGACCTCGGCAAGGGTATCGAGACCGCGGTCGCCGAAAGAGACGCCGCCCGGGTCGAGGCGCAAGAGGCCGGCGAGCAGCTCGCCGAGGCGCGGGCACGCATTTCGTCCCTGCAGGCGCAAAGCGCTGACATCGACGAGGCGAAGTCCCGGATAGCGAGCCTTGAAGAGGCCGTGGCCACCGCCCAAAGCGCCGAGCAGAACGTACGCAGTGAGTTCGCCGCGTTGTCTTCCCGCGCCGAACTCGCGCGTGAGCGACTGGAGACCCATGCCGCCGGACTCAACGAGCGCGTCGACAGCCTGATCGACAAGAACAACGAACTCGCGGCGCAACTCGACGCGGCCCGCGACGAGCTGGATGATACCCGGCGAACGCTCGCCAGGCTCAACCAGGATTACGAGAATCTCAAGGCCGAGTTGGTCAGCGAAAAGGAACGGCGTACGGACGTGGCCGAGACCCTGGAGAGCAAGCGCGAAGTGCTCGTCGAGGCGACCGAGGCCCTGGAGCAGGCCAAGGCCGCGCGCGAAGCCGTGCAGGCCGAACTCGCGGAGGCGCAAAGCCGTGCCGAACGTACCACCGATCTCGACGCGCGACTGCTCGAAGCGGACGAGGAAATCAGGCGTCGAACCGAAGCGTTGGCCGAGGAAACCGAGCGCGTTGCCCGACTCGAGGATGAACTGGCCAGCCTGAATCGGCGACGCGACGAGTTGGTACAGGAGCTGAAGGCGCGCGAGAACCTGGTGAGCCAATTGAACCAGGAACGTGACGAAGCGCGCGAGCAGGTCGAAACGCTGCGCACCGAGATCGCGCAGGTGGTCGAACGCAAGGACGCGGAGGTTCGCGAAATCCGCGAGCGTGTCACGATGATTCGCCTGGACAGCGACATCGCCTTCGACTTTGGCTCGACCCGGTTGCGTGCGCCGGGACGCGCCGTGCTCGACTCCGTGGCCGATTACGCCAGGAACAATCCCGATCGCGTGGTCAGCCTTGAAGGGCATACGGATTCGATCCCCATCAGCCAGGCGCATCGCAGCGTGTTCCCGAGCAACTGGGAACTGTCCGCGGCGCGCGCGGCCAGCGCGGCGCGGTACCTGCAAACCGCCGGCGTGTCGCCGGAGCGATTGCGCATCGTCGGCTACGGCCAGCACCGGCCGGTCGGCGACAACGAGACCGACGATGGGCGAAGCGCGAATCGACGCCTGGAAATCGTGTTGGCGCCCGCCGAACATCCGGAGACCGCGCTCAGCACCCAGTAGGCGTCGGCGCGCCACGGGACCGGGTCTTCGCGCAATGCGTCAACCGTGGCGTGATCGGTTCAGGACGATCCGGTGTTCTGCGCGCTCGGATTGAGGCGGTAGAATTTCGCCGTCAGTTCCTCCGGCGTTTCTCCCCGGGCCAGGTCGACCAGGATGCACTCCACCGGACAGACTTCCACGCACTGACTCGTCTCGAAGTGACCCACGCACTCGGTGCAGCGTGCCGGGTCTATCTCGTAGATCTCCTCGCCCTGGTAGATGGCGTCGTTGGGGCACTCAGGCTCGCAAACGTCGCAATTGATGCATTGATCGGTGATGTAAAGTGCCATGGCAATACGTTCGATGCCGTCAGCGGTCGAGTTTCGACTTGATGGCCTCGTTCACTTCAGGGTGCACGAAAGGTGAAACATCTCCACCCAGGCTTGCGATCTCCTTGATCAACGACGCGGAAATGAACGTGTAGTTTTCCGCTGGCGTGAGAAACACGGTCTCCACGCTGTGGTTCAGTCGCCGGTTCATCGCGGCGAGCTGGAATTCGTACTCGAAGTCGGACACGGCGCGCAGACCGCGCAGGATGATGCGGGCGTCGACCTGCTCGAGGTAGTGCACCAGCAGTCCCGTGAATCCGCGGACCTTGGCATTGCCGACATCGGACAGTGCCATCTTCGTCAGTTCCACGCGTTCGCCCAGCGTGAACATCGGCTTCTTGCCCGGGTTGGCCGCGATCGAGACGATGACCTCGTCGAACAGTTGCCCGGCACGCTTGACCAGGTCGATGTGGCCGTTGGTGATCGGATCGAACGTTCCCGGGTAGACTACGCGCTTTATCATGTGTATCTGACTCCGCTGGCGGATTTTTGCGCTGCAACAAATAAGCGAGAATACTGTCCCGGGGATTTCCGTGCAAGGCTGCCGGCTTTTCGGCGCACCATGGTCACGGCGCCGGCCCCTCACCGGCGCGCTGCGCCAGCCGGTATTCGACGTCGCCCGACCGACCGCGCTTCAGGGTAGTCCACGCGGCCGATTCGTCACCGACACGGCGCGCCGCGCGGTGCTCGACGTAGACCATGCCGCCCGCCCCGAGCAGCGTGGAGGTTTCCAGAATGCCCAGCGCCCGGTCCAGTGCGTCGCCATCGAACGGGGGATCGAGGAATATGATGTCATAGACACCGTCGGCTCGATGCAGGAACGACCACGCGCTTTCGCGAAGCACCCGAACGCGCTCGAGGTCGAGCAGGCGGCGATTGTCTTCGAGATGCCTGAAGGCGCGCCGATTGTGCTCGACCAGGGTAACGTTCGCGGCGCCCCGGGACGCCGCTTCGAAACCCAGCGCGCCGCTGCCGGCGAACAGGTCGAGGCAGCGCGCGCCCTGGATAACGGGCGCGAGCCAGTTGAACAGCGTTTCGCGCACCCGGTCGGGCGTCGGACGCAGTCCGTCCGTGGCCTCGAAGCGTATGCGCCGGCTGCGAAACTCGCCGCCGATGATGCGGACCACGCCGTGGCCCGTGCGAGGCGCGCCGCTCATCGCCGCGTCTCGCCCGCGTCGTGGCCGCGCCACGAAAATCGACTTGCGGTCGGTCTCTCGTGCCCGCTTAAAGTACAATACCGGTTCTGGCGCATAGCGAAGTTCATCCGCGCGTCATTGTCTACCCATCATGCCTGGCGCGCCAGAGGCGCGCGTTCGGTTGCCGGGTTTGTACGCTGATTTCTCACCTCGAACCAACCAATCTATCGATCATGTTCTCCGCTCGCGGTAGTGGCCTGTTCTCCCGGCTTGGAAAGACCCGCAAGTCGCTGGCCGACGGACTGAAGGGTCTATTCGGTGGTCGAGCCACGCTCGACGAGGAAGATTTCGACGACCTCGAGGATCGTCTCGTCATGGCCGACATGGGTGCCGCCGCCAGCCACCGCGTCGTCGAGAGGCTGCGCGACGCTGCGCGGCGGGAAAAAGCCGCCGACGGCGCGGCCCTCAAGGCGTTGCTCGAGCGCGAACTGGTGGAAATACTCCGCCCGGTTCAGGTGCCGTTGCCGGCGCCCGGCTCCCGGCGACCTTACGTCATCCTCATGGTCGGCGTGAACGGCGTGGGCAAGACCACGACCGTGGCCAAGCTCGCCCACCACTTCAAGTCGCGCGGCCTGACCGTCATGTTGGCGGCTTGCGACACCTTCCGGGCGGCCGCGGTCGAGCAGTTGCAACACTGGGGTGAACGTCTCGACGTCCCGGTGATCGCCCAGGGGCACGGTGCCGACGCGGCCGCGGTCGCCCACGACGCGATGCAGGCCGCGAAGGCGCGTGACGCCGACGTGCTGATCATCGACTCTGCCGGCCGCCAGCATGTCAACGCGGACCTCATGGCGCAGCTCGAGAAGGTCGTGCGCGTCGTCGGCCGTGTCGAGGCCGGCGCGCCTCACGACGTGTGGCTCACCGTGGACGCCGGCAACGGCCAGAACGTACTCTCCCAGATCGAGCACTTTTCCCGCTCGGTTTCACTCACCGGCGTTTGCGTCACCAAGCTCGACGGCACCGCGCGGGGCGGTGTCCTGGTAGCGGTCGCCGAGCGCTTCTCGCTCGCCGTACCGTTCGTGGGGATCGGTGAAGGTGTCGAGGACCTGAAACCATTCGACGCAGCCGCATTCGTCGAGGCCCTGGTCGCTCCCGACGGGTAGTCGGGCCGCCGATGATTCGATTCAGCCAGGTCAGCAAGAGCTATGGCGGGCCCAAAGACGCGCTGAGCGCGGTGACGTTCCATCTGGAACCTGGCGAAATAGCCTTTCTCACCGGGCATTCGGGTGCCGGCAAGAGCACGCTGCTCAAACTGATTCTCGTCATGGAACGCGCCACGCGTGGGCAACTGGTGATCGGCGGCATCAACCTGGGCAAGCTGCCGCGCCGCCGAATTCCGCACTACCGGCGCGGTCTCGGCGTCGTGTTCCAGGAAAACCGGCTGCTTGCCGACCGCAGCGTGGCTGACAACGTGGCGCTGCCGCTGGTGGTCTCGGGCGTGCCGCATCGCGATGTCGGCCGTCGGGTACGCGCGGCGCTCGACAAGGTCGGCCTGCTCTGGGCCGAACGGCGACTGCCCGAAGTCCTCTCGGGCGGCGAGCAGCAACGCGTCGGGATCGCGAGAGCGGTGGTGAACAAGCCCGCGATCCTGTTGGCGGACGAACCCACGGGCAACGTGGACGACGCCATGGCGTCGCAAATCATGGACCTTTTTCACCAGTTCAGCCGCCACGGCGTGACCGTGCTCATTGCCACCCACGATCTGCGCCAGGTGTCTCGCTTCCGGCCCTGCCGTCACCTCGTGCTGGAGGGCGGGCGGCTCCTGGGCGACCGGGTTCTGGCCGCGTGAAGTCGCTGCTGCTGCGCCACGCCCAGGTGCTGGTCGCGGGCCTCGGGAGGCTCTGCCGGCACCCGTTGTCGTCGTTGTTGACGCTCGGCGGGATCGGCGTGGCCCTGGCTGTACCCCTGACGCTTTATGTCCTGGTGCAGAACCTGTCATCGGTGTTCGGCGATTTCGGCGATACGCCGAGAATGTCGATCTACGTCGACCGGGACGCTGGCGAGCGAGCCGCCGGCTTGCTCGCGGATCGACTTCGCGACGACACGCAGGTGGATCGCGTCACGCTGATACCCCGTGACCAGGGCCTCGCCCAGCTGTTCGACCTGGACGCTCTCGCGCCGCTGCGCGGCCGCCTCGTTGAAAATCCGTTGCCCGATGTCCTCGAGGTCATGCCGATCGCCGGACTCGACGAGGGCGGCTACCGGGAACTGGCGGCGCGTCTGGCCAGGATGGACGGCGTCGGCGACGTGCAGATAGACCTGGCGTGGGTCGCGCGCCTGCGCGCGGTGACCGAATTGGTGGCGGTCGTGGTGCAGGTGTTCTGGGTCTTGCTCTTGGGGGGCGTCGCCATGGTCATTTCCAATTCCGTGCGCCTGTCCCTGGTGACGGCACGCGAGGAGATCGAGGTGATCAGCCTGGTCGGCGGCAGCGAGGCCTTCATTCGCCGACCCTTTCTCTACTCGGGCACGCTGCAGGGCGTCATCGGCGCGCTGGTGGCGGTCGTGGTGGCCATGGGTGTGCACGTGCTGGTCGCGCCCGCTCTTTCCCGGCTGATGGAAGCGTATCTCGGCATGTCCACGGTGTCGTTCGCGTCGGCCTCGACCCTGGCGAACGTCGTCGTGGCGTCCGGTTCCCTGGGCTGGCTGGCGTCGTGGATTACCGTGTCACGCTACCTGCGCCAGGTTCTGCCGCGTTGACCGGCAGCATTGAATTTCTGACAAAAACAGTTGGGAAACTTAAATCGCCGTAATACTGGCCGAAATATGCTTGATATTGCCGATATCCGGCGTATTTTGAAGGGGTCGTTCATTTTGTGCAGGTGCACAAAAAACTTGAATATCAGGGAACTTTAATATACTCTAGCACTCAAAGATTCAGAGTGCTAAACGGTCCGGTCAGATCAGCTTGAGGGCCGTCATCCAGCGGAGGATTGACCACTATGTCACAGACAATGCCGGTGATGCTCGATACCAAGGGCAACCAGGGGCTCGCCCAGTACCTGCAGCAGGTCAACGAGGCGCCCATTCTCACCGCCGACGAGGAGCGTGCGCTGGCCGTACGGTTGCGCGACGAGGACGATCTCGACGCCGCCCGCCAGCTCGTCTTCTCGCATCTTCGCTACGTCATCAGCGTGGCCCGGGGATTCATGGGCTACGGTCTGCCAATCCAGGATCTCATCCAGGAGGGCAATATCGGCCTGATGAAGGCAGTCAAGCGGTTCGACCCGGACCGGGACGTGAGGCTGGTGTCGTTCGCCGTCCACTGGATTCGCGCCGAGATCTACGACTACGTGATCAAGAACTGGCGCATCGTCAAGGTCGCGACCACCAAGGCCCAGCGCAAGCTGTTCTTCAACCTGCGCAAGTCCCGCGACCGCATCGGCTGGATGCGCCAGAACGAGGTCGATGACATTGCGGACCGGCTCGACGTGGATTCCGGCGTGGTCAAGGAAATGGAGTCGCGCCTGTCCGGCAGCGACGTCAGCTTCGACCCGCTCGAGTCGGACGACGAACTGATCCCGTCACCGGCCGGCTACCTCGCGGACAATCGGTACGATCCCGCGCGCGTGCTGTCGCGTGCCGACCAGGCTGCCGAGCGGACGACCGCGCTCGGCAACGCCTTGGCGAAGCTCGACGATCGAAGTCGAGACATCATCCAGCGTCGCTGGCTGAACGAGGACGCGCCCAAGCCGACGCTTTCCGACCTGGCCGACGAGTACGGCGTTTCCGCGGAACGAATCCGCCAGATCGAGAAGAAAGCAATGGATAACATGAAGGCGGTGCTCGTGGCCTGAAGGGCGCAGATGATCCACACCCGAAACGCCCGGCATCGCCGGGCGTTTTTTTAGTTTCGGCGCGGTATTGCGGCGGCCCGCCGGTCGCGCGGTCTACTTGGGAAACACCACCAGGTGCTCGGCGTTGAGCCGTACGCCGACGGTATCGCCCACGTCGTGATCGTCGTGACTGGGGAACAGTGACAGTACCTCGGCGCCGCTGGCCAGGCGCAGGGTGTAAAGGATTTCGGCACCTTTGAATGCCTTTCGCACGACGGTGGCTCGCAGCGTCGGCTCATCGCTTGGCACGATATCGTCGGGCCGGATCAACACGTCGACCTCGGCATCGTTCAGGAACTCACGGGCGCTGCGCCCGCGCACCACGCCGAGTTCGGTCTCGATGCTGTTGCGGTCGAGAATGCGTCCGTCCACGAACACGCCGTCGCCGACGAAGTCCGCCACGAAGCGGCTCTCGGGTTCGTGGTAGAGGCGATAGGGCGTGTCCCACTGGACGATGCGACCGCCCTGCATGATGCCAACGAAGTCGGCCAGCGCAAAGGCGTCGTGCTGATCGTGGGTAACGAGCACGCTGGTGATGCCCTCTCGCTTGAGCAGGTCGTGAACCTCGATACCGAGTTTCTCGCGAAGCTCCAGGTCCAGGCTGGAAAAAGGCTCGTCCATGAGCAGCAGCGAGGGCCTCGGCGCCAGCGCCCGGGCGAGGGCGACGCGCTGCTGCTGGCCGCCCGACATTTCGTGTGGATAGCGCCCTTCGTATCCGGCAAGCCCGACCTTGTCGAGAAACTCGTTCACCAGCTTCGCGCGATCGGCCGCGGGCAGGCGGCGCAGGCCCGCAGCGACATTCTGGCCGGCCGTCAGGTGGGGAAAGAGGGCGTGCTCCTGGAACACCATGCCCACCCGGCGCTGTTCCGGCGCCAGACTGAAACCGGTGGCGGAGACCAGCTTGCCGTCGATGCGAATTTGCCCGGCGCTCAGGGCGTGGAATCCGGCAATGGCGCGAAGTACGGTGGTCTTGCCGCAGCCGCTGGGGCCCAGCAGGCAGACCAGGGAGCCTGGCTCGACTTCGAAGCTCAGATCGCGAACCGCGACCTGGTCGGGATATTCGCAAGTGATCCGTTCGACTTCGAGCCGGGCGCTCACCGGCCGTTTTCCCTCAACAGGAATTCAAGCAGGGCTTTCTGCGCGTGAAGGCGGTTCTCGGCCTGGTCCCAGACCACGCTTTGCGCGCCGTCGATCACCTCGGTGCTGACCTCGTAACCGCGGTACGCGGGCAGGCAGTGCATGAAAAGCGCATCCGATCGGGCGGTTTTCATCAGCGCGCCGTCGACGGTGAAGCCCGCGAAAGCGTCGATGCGCGCCTGCTTCTCGTCCTCCTGGCCCATGCTGGCCCATGTGTCGGTAACCACGAGGTCGGCGTTCTCCACCGCGGCGCGCGGGTCGTTGAACAGGGTAATGCGCCCGGACTTGTCGTGGACGATCCCCTCGATCGGCTCATACCCGGCAGGCGTGGCGATTCGGAGCGAAAAATCCAGCAGCTTGCAGGCATTGGCCCAGGAGTGGCACATGTTGTTGCCGTCGCCCACCCAGGCCACCTCGATTCCGCTGACACTGCCGCGATGCTCCACCCAGGTGAGCAGGTCGGCGAGAAGTTGGCAAGGATGAAAGAGATCGCTCAGGCCGTTGATCACCGGCACCGTGGAATGTCGCGCCAATTCGGAAACGCGGTCGTGGCTGTGGGTGCGCATGACGATGGCGCGGGTCATCGACGACAGCACGCGGGCGGTGTCCGAAAGCGGCTCGCCTCGGGCCACGTGGCTGTCTCCCGGGGCGATGAAGATGGCGTTGCCGCCGAAGTGGATGGCTGCCACCTCGAACGAGACTCGCGTACGGGTCGACGATTTCTCGAAAATCATCGCCAGCGCGCCATTGCGCATCGGCTCGTAGAGTTCTCCCCGCGCTAGCATCTTCTTCAGCTCGATCGCGCGGTCGAGCATGCGCAGGATTTCGGTGGTGGACAGGTCGTTGAGACTGAGAAAGTGACGGGTCATGGCGAACACCTCGCGAATCGGTGCACTCGGCAAGGGGCACGGGTACGCGCCGGTGAGCGGGGCACTCCCCGTTGGAGTGAATTTGGCCGGTTTAAACGAAAAACGCCCTGGAACTCGAGCCCCGGGGCGTTGCACAAAAAAATAGTATAACCAGTAAATTTCGGGTTTGGAAGCCGGTTGCGTGGCGCTTTCGATGACGATTGTCTCTCGAACCCGATTGTCTTGCCGGGACGCATCCATATAATTGGCCGTTTTTCCAAGGTCGGCCCGAAGTTTGGCGGGTGCGGCGCACGGGTATGCCATGCAACAGCCTGAAGGTGCCATTCCGGCTCGTCCGAAGCGGCGCCACGCATCGACCATCCGCCGCTTGCTCGATTTGCTTTGCGGGCGCGTCGTCGTTGCGTTCGCCGGTCGCCCAGTGGACGATACCCCGGCGCGGCAGGCAGCCGCGTCGACGACTGTTCGACATGTTGACCCGGTCCGCTCGCCGCGAATCTCGATCATCGTCCCGGCGCTCGAGGAGGCATCGACCCTTGCGACGCTGGTATCCGTACTCGACGCACGCGACGATATCGACGAGATCGTGATCGTCGATGCTTCCCGGGACGAAGAATCGGCCGCGTTTTATGTAAAGGCGGCTTCCGCACGGGCGTCGCGTCTGCGCTGCGTGGGCGCGCTCGGCGTCGGACGCGCAGTGCAAATGAACCTCGGCGCCGAAACCAGCGACGCGGACTGACTGGTTTTCCTACACGCCGATTCCCGATTGCCCGGCGTAAACCTGCGTGAGCTGTTGGGTGTCGCCGCGCCCGTCCCCGGATGGGGACGATTCGACGTTCGCCTCGACAGCGACCGTTGGTGGGCGCGGGTAATCTCCGGCGCCATGAACGCGAGATCGAGAATGACGGGCATCGCGACCGGCGACCAGGCCATGTTCATCCACCGGGAACTGTTCGTGCGATGCGGCGGGTTCCGCGACATGCCGTTGATGGAAGACATCGAGATGTCGGGACGATTGAAGCAACTGGCGAGACCGGCGTGCCTGCGCGCGCGGGTCACGACGTCGGCGCGGCGCTGGCGCCGCGACGGCGTTATTCGCACGATTTGGCTCATGTGGCGACTGCGTCTACTTTTTTGGTTGGGGGCCGATTCGCATCGACTTGCCCGGATGTATCGCCATGCCCGCTGATTGCCCCCCGGTGTTGACCATTCTTGCGCGCCAGCCGCGACCCGGCTCGACCAAGACCCGGCTGGTGCCGGCGCTGGGTGGCGAGGGTGCTGCGCGCCTGGCGTCCGCCATGCTGGGCTGGACCGTGGAAGTTGCCCGGCTTCACTGGCCGGGCCCGGTTCGAATCGCGACGTGGCCGCCGGCGCCGCCGGCATCCTTCGCACGCGGCCTCGGCGTGCCCGTGGTGGATCAATGCGGAGACGAACTTGGCGAGCGCATGTTGTACGCACTGAAAGAGTCCGGCATCCCGGGTGCGGTCATGGGTAGCGACGTGCCTCACGTCGACGGCGTCGAGCTGGCGCGCGCCGCCGAAATGCTCGTCGCCGGTGAGGATGTCGTCGGGCCGGCGTACGATGGCGGGTTTTATTTCCTGGGGCTGCAGGCCGTGGTGCCCGGATTGTTCGACGGCATCGCGTGGGGCGGCACCGACGTATATACGAGAATGCAGGGGAACGCCCGCCGCTTCGGCATAACGTTCAGCGAACTGGCTCCGGTACGCGACATCGACACCCCGGCCGACCTCGCCCGGGTTGCCGCGCATTTCCCTCGACTTGAATCGTTTCTGAGCAAGCATGCGGGCCGCGTTCATGGCTGAGCCGTTTCGAACCGCCTACTTTCACCCGCGCTACCTGGGCACCTGGCTATTGATCGGCCTCGTCGGCGTGACGCACCTGCTGCCGCGGCGCGTCGCGCTCGGACTCGGCCGGCGGTTGGGCCGCCTTTTCTACCAGCGCAATGCCAAGCGCCGCGAAATCGCCCGCATCAACATCGATTTTTGTTTTCCCGAACTCGATGTGACGGCCAGGGAAGCGCTGGTTCGCGAGCATTTCGAGTTTTACGGCCGTAACGTCGTCGACTTCGGCCTGGCGTGGTGGGGCTCGCCCTCGCGCGTCAGAAAATGGGTGCGATTCAAGGGCGTGGAAGCGCTCGACGATGTCCTGCGCGCGGGGCGGCGCGTCATCCTGATCACGCCTCACGCGGTCGGCATGGATCTCGGGGGTATCCTGTTGTCGGCGCGACATCCCACCGTGTCGATGATGAAGCGCGCTCCGGACGCCCTGCTCAACCACATGCTGTTGCGCGGTCGCGAGCGCATGGGTGCGCGCATGATCATGCGCGACCAGGGCCTTCGACCCTTGGTGCGCGGGATCCGGGAGGGACGTCAATGCTATTTCATCCCGGACGAGGATTTCGGACCGGAGCACAGCGTGTTCGCGCCGTTTTTCGGCGTGCCGACCGCCACGTTGACCTCCGTCGCCCGCCTCGCCCGGGTAACCGACGCCCTGGTCATCCCGGTCATCACCTGGCTCGACGTCGCCAGCGGCCGCTACACCGTGGACATCGGTGCCCCTCTCGACGATTTTCCTCGCGGTGACGACCTGGTCGACGCCGCCCGCGTGAACGCCGCACTGGAAGATCGCGTGCGGCTCGCCCCCGCCCAGTACATGTGGACCCTGCGCTGGTTCAAGACTCGTCCCGACGGCGAGCCATCGCCGTACGAACACCTGGTCAAGCCGGCGCCGCCCGTGTGAACGTCCTGATCATCAAGCAAACGTCCCTGGGGGATGTTCTTCACGCAACCGGGCACCTTCGTGCAATCCGGCGGCAGTATCCGAATTGTCATCTCACGCTGCTCACCGCGGACACGTCGGCGACCATTTACCGGAACAATCCGAACGTGGACGAGATGATCGAGTTTCAGCGATATCGCATCAAGGAAAACTGGTGGAGAGAGCCGTTGTGGACCCTCGCCCACGTGCGCGACATCCTGCGCAAGGTGCGCGCCCGCCGCTACGATCTCGCCATCGACTTGCAGGGACGGTGGAAGTCGGTGATGTTCCTCTACGGCGCGCGGGCCGAACGGCGCTACGTCAAGGGCCGCTGGCCCTTGCTGCGAGGCTTTCGCGACAGGAACCTTCATGCCTTGAAGGAGATGGACCGCGTGCTCGAGGCGGCGGGAGTCGACGCCGGCGATACGCACATGGAGTTCTTCACGAGCGACGCGGCGAGGGCGGCGGCGGAACGGCGACTTCGCGCCGGCGGCTGGCGTGGCGCTTCCTATCTCGTGATCAGCCCGTTCACCCGTTGGCAGAGCAAGAACTGGTCCCTCGACCGCTATGGCGCCCTGGTGAGAAGCCTGGACGGCACGACGCAGGTCGTCATCACCGGGGCCGAGGCCGACCGCCGCCGCGTCGATGCCTTCGTCGAGGACGGCGGGTTTAACGACGTCGTCAACCTGTGCGGCCTGCTCGAACTGGACGAGTTCGGCGCAGTGGTGGAGAGCGCGCAGGCGGTGGTCAGTGGCGACAGTTTCGCCATGCACCTTGCCGTGGCCTGCGACACACCGGTGGTGGCGCTGTTCGGTCCGACGGCCGAGTCCCGTGTCGGTCCCCGCACCGGTCGAGCGGCAGTACTGCGCGCCGACGTCGATTGCCGGGTATGCTACCAGCGAGACTGCCCGCGCCGATGCATCGACGCCATCACTGTGAGCGATGTCCTGGGAGCGCTCGCGTCGCTGGGCGTCTCCGTTACACGGCATGTGGACGCATAGTCCGCGAGGATGCATTTCTCACGCCGCGCGAAGGCCGCGGGCCGGGGAACCCTGTCAGACGCGATTAACGACTTCTCCTCGCCGTCGCAATGGCGTCACCAAGGAAACCCTGGCGGGCCGAAAGGCCAGGCGCGACGTGATCGCGATGCCGTTTCGTCGGGAAGTTCTTTATTCGCCCCGCAACGTGTCCGATAATGGGTACAACTCGTCGTCAGCGAGCGGTCGAATCGACTGGGCGGCCGGCGACGGTGACGATGTTCAATGTTGCGGTGGAATGGCGCGGAAGTCCAAGCCAACGGCCACCGTCGGTGCTTGGTGATGCGTGCAATCGAAACGAGCCGCACCCGCCGGTTCGCCAGGATCGAATCGAGGCGATGGCGCTCGAAAGTGGCGCTGCTGGTACTCGGCTGCCTGCTGGCGGCCGGCGCGTCCAACGCGTCCGAGGTGCTCGAGTTCTGCTTCAACGAATGGCGACCCTATACCTACACCGAGAACGGCGAGGCGCAGGGTCTGACCATCGAGATCACGCGACTCGCATGCGAGCGCGCCGGCTTCGAGGCCCGTTTCAGGGAGCTTCCATGGAACCGGTGCCTTGAACTGGTGAAGCAGGGCGCCGGCATGGACGCCGTTCTCGATGCCGCGCGGCGACCGGGGTATCTTCAAGGGCCGACCAGCATCAACGTCTATACCAACACGTTCTGGGTTCGAGCGGCCTCTCCGGCGACGCGATTCGAGACGTCGGCGCTGCGCGGCGCGAGCATCGGGCTCGTGCGCGGCTACAGCTATCCCGAATCGCTCCTGCGTCTCATCGAGAAAACGAACATGAGCGTCGAGTACGCGAAGAGCGATATCGGCAATCTCCGCCTGCTGGAGGCAGGGCGAATCGATTTCATGATTGGCGACTACGTTGGCACGTGGTTGCAGGCGAGAGCCGAGGGCGTGGACGTGAGGCCGCTGCGGCCGGACCACTCCGCCGACCGGCTGTATACGAGCTTTTCCGAGACTCGCGCCGATGTGCAGCGACGATTCGAGGCGGCATTGGCGTCACTGGTCGACGAGGGCGTGGTGAGCCGGGTCTACCGCGAACGCCTCGGTGTCGACCTGACCGACCTGCTTTCGCCAAGATGAAAGCACGCCTGCTGGAATTTCTTCCCATCGTCGTGATTCTCGCATTGGTCTCGTCGACGGCCGCCAGCGTCTATTACATGATGCGCCTGGAGAAGCAGGAGATCCAGGCGCGGGCCCAGTTGCAGCTCGCGCGAATGGTCGAGGTGCTTGCCGAGGGCATGACCGAACCGGTGTGGACGTTGATACCGGAAGATGCCCGGCCCCTGGCGGAGGCCATGGTTCGCGACGACCGCGTCTATCGCGTGCAGGTGGTTTCCGCGATCCAGGGCCTGTTTCTCAATGTCGAGGAGTCCGGTCCGGCGCCGGGTCGAAGAAGTATCGTCAGGCACACGATCACCCGGGACGGCGAGCAAATCGGAGAGGTCGAGGTGACGTTCGACGACGCCGCCGTGGAGTCGACGGTCAGCCCCGGCTGGACCGATGCCTACTGGGTCACCATTGCAAACGTCGTGGTAGCCCTATTGGCCGCCCTTTTGCTGTTCGCGCTGGGCAACCGGATGCGCAAGATTCGCGAACGCGCCGAGCGGGCCGAGTTGATCGCGCAACGACGCCAGAGCGAACAGCGGCTCGCCGAAGTGCAGCGAATCGTTCAGATCGGGCACTGGTACCGGGAAATCGAAACCGACGCGATCTGGCTCTCGGATGAAGCCGCGCGCATCGTGGGTATGGAGAAGATCGCCGCGCGACCGGTCCCGTATCGCGAGTTCCTCGACCGCCTCTTGCCCGACGACGCCAGGCGGCTCGAGTCGTCCCAGGCAGCACCGGACGCTGGATATCGACGCTTCGCGGTGGATATTCGCGTGTTTCGCGCGAATCACGAAATGCGCCACGTGGCGATCGTGGGTCAACCGACCTTCGACGCTGACGGCCGCCCGTCACGACTCGAGGGTACTCTACAGGACATCACGGAGCGCAAGCTGCTTGAAACCCAGCTTCAACACAGTGAACGAATGAAGGCGGTTGGTCAGCTGACCGGTGGCATCGCCCACGATTTCAACAACCTGTTGACCGTCATTCGCGGCAACCTGCAATTGCTCAAACGTCGCAGCCAACGGGTCGGGGCCGATCACGAGGCGCGATGGATCGACTCCGCGATTCGCTCGGTGGATCGCGGCGCCGACCTGACACAACACCTGCTCGCCTTCGCTCGTCGTCAGCGACTGGTTTCCAGCGTGGTGGACGTGACCGGGTTGCTCGCCGGGATGGGTGAGATCCTCGACAGGGTGCTTGGCGAATCGATCACCGTAACCTATCGACTGGACGACGATACCGCGTGCGTCATTGCCGATTCAACCGAACTGGAGAGCGCCATCCTCAACCTGGCGCTCAACGCCCGCGACGCCATGCCCGATGGCGGTCGACTGACCATCGGCGCGCGCAATGTCGTGATCGACGAACGGGATTCAGGCGGGGAG
>JAUIEZ010000243.1 GCA_030429665.1 Gammaproteobacteria bacterium
CACGCGCCGGCCCTAGATCGAGAAGCCGGTGGTCGTGCTTGTCAACCTGATGCAGAGCATTCCGCACTACGCGTACTTCCTGCCGGTGGTGTTCTTCTTCGGCATCGGGCTCGCGCCCGGCGCGATTGCCACCATCGCCTTCGCGACGCCCCCGATGGCGCGATGCGCCATGCTCGGGTTGAAGCGCGTGCCCGCCGAAGTCCTCGAGGCAGGCTCGATGTGCGGCACGACATCCTGGCAGCAGCTCGTCAAGGTCGAGCTGCCGTCGGCGCGCCCGACGCTCATGGTCGGACTCAACCAGGTCATTATGCAGACCCTCGGCATGGTCGTCATCGCGTCGCTCATCGGCGTCAAGGGACTGGGCTACGACCTGCTCTTCTCGCTGCAGAACCTCAAGCTCGGAAAAGCGCTCGAGCAGGGACTCGCCATCGTCGTCATCGCCATCGTGCTCGACCGGCTGAGCCAGGCCTATGCGGTGGAGACGCCGTGGCTCCGGCACCGCCCCGCGCACTGGGCCGCGCGTCACGCCCACGGGCTCGCCGCCGTGTTCGCCCTGGCGATACTCGTTCCACTCTCGGCCACGTGGCCGATCGTGCAGACCCTTCCCTCGTCGTGGACGCTGTCGACGGCCGCGTATTGGGACGACTCGATACGCGCGGTGACGGACGGCCTCTACGGCACACTCACCGTGGTGAAGAACTTTCTCGTCGTCTACGTGTTCCTGCCGATCAAGAAGACCTACCAGGACCTGCCGTGGAGCGTCGTGGTCCTGGTTCTGGGCACCGTGGGCTTTCGCCTCGGCGGATGGCGCCTGTGCGCGCTCGTCTGCGCCATGCTGCTCGCGATCGCGTCCAGCGGCTACTGGGAAGTGACGATGCTGACCGTCTACCTCGTCACGGTGTCGATCATTCTCTGCATCGCCATCGGCGTGCCCGTGGGATTCCTCGCCTCGCGCAACGACACCGCGAATCGCGTCATCGGGGTCTGGTGCGACACCTTCCAGACGTTCCCGTCGTTCGTCTACCTGATCCCGGTCGTCATGCTGTTCAAGGTGGGCGACGTCGCGGCCGTGATGGCGGTCGTCATCTGGGCCGTCATTCCCATGATTCGCTACACCAACCTCGGCTTGAGAGGCGTGCCGGCCGACATCGTCGAGGCCGCGACCAGCATGGGCTGCACGTCGCGGCAGCTGTTCTGGCGCGTGCGGCTGCCGCTGGCGCTGCCCGAGATGCTGCTGGGGCTGAACCAGACGATCATGTTCGCCCTGTTCATGGTCGTCATCGCGGCATTGATCGGCACCCAGGACCTCGGCCGGGAGATCATGCTCGCGCTGTCATACAGCGACATCGGCGCTGGTCTGGTCGCCGGACTGTGCATCGCCTTCATCGGCATTATCTCCGACCAGTTGATCGGGCAATGGAGCCATCGGCGCAAGCAGGCGCTCGGTATCGCCTGATCGACGCGGGCAACGCCGTGCAACCGTTTCAGCCGGCCGTCGATCCCCCTTCGTCCCGGGCGGGAGGGTAACCGGCGGTATCCGTGTTCCCGGCCCGCACCAGCGTGGCGTGGCTGGGCGGATGCCCAGCGCGCAGCGGGGAAAGGTAGTAGCGCGCCGGCTGGTAGTGATGCGCGGCCGTGTAGGGTGCTTCGAAGGCGTCGCCGGCGCACTCGCGGTCGACGAAGAAGGCGTTGCCGCCGATCAGGCTGCACCCCACCAGGAGATAACCGCGCGCGGCGAATCCTTCCTCGAGGAACTGCAGGGAGGCGCCGAAGCAGTCCGAGCCGTCCCACGCGTGGGTCGGGTCGTAGGCGAGGCAGTAACTGACCGGCGGCGCGAACTTGGCGTTGTACTCGATGACCACGACCCGCGCGCGCAGGCCGTCGATGGCCTCGAACACGTGCCAGTCATTGCCGTCGATATCGATGGACAACAGATCGACGACCGGGTCGGGCGCCGCGTCGCGCAGCAACTCGTTCACGTTCTCGCGCGTCACCAACGAGCGAACCAGTCGCAGGCGGCCGTCGTCGATCACGTCGGCGTAGCCGCGCGCGATGCGTTCGCCCGCCGCCGCGTCGCCTTCTACCCAGGTGCCGCGCCAGCCGTCGAACAGCAGCGCCAGGGTGTTGTTCTCCAATCCGTCGCCGACGCCGATTTCGACGAAGCGACGGTTGGTCACGCCGACGCGTCGAAAAATCTCGGCGATGATGCCGTCCTCGTCGTTTTGCGAGTACATCTTGGCGCCGTGCGGAATCAGCGAGCGCTCGCCGCCGTGGCGCGGGTCGGCCTTGAGGTCCTCGAAGTAACGCGCCTGTTGCAGGGTCAACAGGCGCGATTGCTGGAAGAGCAGGTTGCGCAGCAGTTCACTGTCCATGGCGTTCGCTCCCTGGCCGGAGGAGATGGCGGGCGGTGACCGGAGTATACCGCCCGCCCGGCGTTACCGCGCGTGAAAGGCAGCCTTTTGCCTGACCAGCCGGTTGTCGCGGTAGTCGCGCATGGCCTGTTCGATCTCCTCGCTGCTCGTCATCACGAACGGCCCGTACTGCACCACGGGCTCGCCGATGGCGCGCCCGGCCACCACGATGAAGCGCGCACCCTCGGCGCCCGCGGTCAGCGCCACCGTGTCGCCCTCGCCCAGCACGGCGAGATGGTGGCGGGGCAGCTCGCTGTCACCGATGGCGGCAGCGCCCTCGTACACGTTGACGAACAGGGTGTGGGTCGACGGCACGTCATGGACGAACGAAGCGCCGGGTTGCAACGCGACGTCGAGATAAAGCACGCCGGTGTTGGGATCCTCGATGGGCCCCCGGGTACCGGCGTACTCGCCGCTCAATACGCGCACGCCGATACCTTCGCGGCGAACCTCCGGAATCGCCTCGGCGGCGAGTTCCTGGTAGGCCGGGTCCGACATCTTCTCGCTCGCGGGCAGGTTGATCCACAGCTGGAAGCCGCGCATCAGTCCCTCGGTCTGCCGGGGCATCTCCGAGTGGATTACGCCGCTCGCCGCCTTCATCCACTGCGCCCCGCCGGCGCGCAGGTCGCCGT
>JAUIEZ010000085.1 GCA_030429665.1 Gammaproteobacteria bacterium
GCTCGAGGGCCGCAAGTTTCGCCGGCACGTCGATCTCGGTACCGGCACTGGACGCATGCTCCAGTTGCTCGCGGAGCATACGCGCGCGGGACTCGGCATCGACAACAGCCGCGAAATGCTGGCGGTCGCGCGGGTCAATCTCGCCGGCGAACGCTACCTGCATTGCCAGGCTCGATTCGGCGACATCCTCAGTCCCGAAGTTGATGATGACTCCACCGACCTGGTCACGGTGCACCACGTGCTGCACTACCTGGACAATCCTCGCGACGTGGTTGCGCGAGCGGCGCGGATGCTGGAACCGGGTGGTGTCCTGTTGGTGGTGGACTATGCGCCCCATGGTAACGAGCGGTTACGCGAGGAATCCGCGCACCGTCGCCTCGGATTCGATCCCGGCGAGGTCGCGACGTACATGCGTGATGCCGGCCTGGCGTGCGCGCCGGTGGAGTCGTTCGGCGAAAACGACAATGAAAGTCTCGGCGTGAATATCTGGCTCGCCACCCGACCGGGCGCCGACGGCGCGCCCTTGCACTGAAACTCAAGGAACAATCAGGAAAAACATGAAAGAGATGACCGGATCGTTCAGGCTCAACCTGCAGGAAACCTTCGAGCGCCTGCGTCGTCGGCGCGAACGCTCGCCGGTCGTTTCCATACGAGAGCGGGTGGCGATGTCCTTCGAATTCTTTCCACCCCGCGACGAGGCGGCGGCGCACCGCTTGGACCGGACGCTGCAAGCCCTGGCGAGGTTGGAGCCGGACTTCGTTTCGATGACGTACGGTGCCGGCGGCTCGAGTCGGGAACGCTCGACGCGCGCGGTGGCGCGCGTGGCGAAATTGTTCCCGCGGCCGGTCGCCGCCCACCTTACCTGTATCGGCTCGAGCCGTGCGGAAATCGACTCGGCGCTGGACGAATTTGTCGACCTGGGCGTTCGCCGATTCGTGGCGCTGCGCGGGGATCTGCCCGCCGGCGCCGATCGTGGCCTGCTCGACCGCGGCGACTGTCGCCATTCATACGAGCTGGTCTCCGCCATTCGCCGGCGCGGCGACTTCGAGATCAATGTCGGCGCCTATCCTGAAAAACACCCGGAGTCGGCCGACATCCGCCAGGACATCGATGCGCTGCTGGCCAAGCAGGACGCCGGCGCAAATCGCGCCATCACCCAGTTTTTTTTCGACACCGACAAGTTCCTCCGCTTTCGGGACCAGGCTGTCGCCGCGGGCGTCAGGATGCCGATCGTGCCGGGCGTGCTTCCCATTCACAACTTCGACGGCACGCGCCGCTTCGCGAGCACCTGCGGGGCCGGCATTCCGTCGTGGATGCTGGAGTTGTTCGAGGGGTTGGACGACGCGCCCGAGGTCAGAGACATGGTGGCGACAACCGTCGCCACCGAACAGTGCGCGCGTCTAATCGAACACGGTGTCGAACATCTGCACTTCTACACGCTCAACCGCTCCGAGTTGACGACGGCGATCTGCGACATCCTGGGCCTCGGCCCCCGGCGCCGCGCCGACAGCCGCAGCCTCAAGCGCGCCTGATGCATCCTGCTCCCGCGGCGGGCCTCCCATGGCGCACCATCGGTGCTGTTACAATTCGCGCCTCGTGTACTCGGAACCCCCTCAATGAAACTGTCGAAAATCGCCGGCGAAACGAGCCAGCCGCCGATTCTGCGCGTGGCGTCCCAGATCAATGAAAAAATCGCCCGCGGCGAAACCTTCTACAACTTTACCGTCGGCGACTTCGACGGTCGGATTTTTCCGATTCCCGAACCGCTGACCGACCGCATTGTCGACGCGTACCGCGATCACCAGACGAACTACCCGGGTCCGGTAGGGCTGCCCGGCTTGCGGGAAGGAGTTCGCGAACTGGTGCGTAAGTACGCGGACGTGGACTACGAGGTCGATCAAATCCAGATCTCCAGTGGTTCCCGACCGCTCATCTATGGCATGTACCGCGCGGTGGTCGACCCCGGCGACAAGGTCGTTTTTCCGGTACCGTCATGGATGAACGACGCCTACTGCCATTTGTGCGCGGCGCGTCCCGTGCCGGTGCAGTCCAGCGTCGGGAACCGTTTCCTGCCGACCGCGGCCGAACTCGAGCCGTATCTTTCCGACGCCGCGATGCTGGCGCTGTGTTCGCCGCAAAACCCGACCGGAACGGTATTCGCCCCGGATCAGCTGCGCGAGATTTGCGACCTGGTGGTGGCCGAAAACCGCCGGCGGGGACCCGGCGTCAAGCCGCTGTACGTCATGTTCGACCAGGTCTACTGGCTGCTCACCTTCGAAGGCGTACCCTATCCGCATCCGGCCAAACTGTGTCCCGACATCCGCGACTACCTGTTTTGCGCCGACGGACTGTCGAAGTCGTTTGCCGGTACCGGGGTGCGCGTGGGCTGGGGCTACGGTCCCGCTCACCTGGTGCGCAGCGTGTCGGACACCGTCGCCTATATCGGCGCCTGGGCACCGAAACCCGAGCAACTGGCGACTGGCCGCTTTCTCGAGGATCTCGACGCGGTGGACGCGTTTCTCGTGCCGTTTCGATCGGCGCTGCACCAGCGCCTGAAATCCATCTACGACGGATTCATGGCGATGAAGCAGCGCGGACTCGACGTGGACGCCGTCGCCCCGCAGGCGGGAATCTACCTGACGGTGCGCATCAACCTGGTGGGTAAGCGTACGCCGTCCGGCCAGGTCCTGAAGACCAACGACGACGCCTTGGCCTACCTGCTCGACGAGGCGCGCGTGGGTATCTTGCCGTTTTCGTTTTTCGGTGCGGAGAACCTGGGCCAGTGGTACCGGATTTCCGTGGGCACCTGCCGGCTGGATACCGTGCCGGCCCTGTTGCAGAGCCTGGAGAAGTCGTTGACGGCGTTACAATAGTCGCGACGACGCACGCAAAGAAGACAACCGGGGCAATCGCCATGACGACCGAAGAACTATTCCGCGAAGACGCCTACCTGCGCGAGTGCGAGGCAACCGTTACCGCCGTCGAGGGACGCTCTGTGGTGGTCGACCGCACCGTGTTCTATCCCATGGGCGGCGGCCAGCCCGGAGACACCGGCGTCATCTCGTTGCCCGACGGCAGGACGGCCCGCGTGGAGGACACGCGCAAGGGCGAAGCCGGCATCGAGCACATCATGGCCGCAGACGATCCGTTGCCGGCGGTCGGCGACCGTGTCGGGCTGAGTATCGACTGGGCGCGCCGCTATCGCCACATGCGGCTTCACAGTTGCATGCACATGCTGTGCGCGGTCGTTCCATTCGGCGTAACCGGGGGCTCGATCAGCGAGGACCGCGCCAGGCTCGACTTCGACATGCAGGAGACCCTGGACAAGGAAAGCGTCACGGAAAAACTCAAGGAACTGATCGACGCTGATCGCCCCATGACGATGCGCTGGATCAGCGAGGAGGAACTCGACGCCCGCGCCGACCTGGTTCGGACGATGTCGGTGGCGCCGCCGCGAGGTGCCGGGCGGGTGCGCCTGGTGCACTTCGAGGGCATAGACCTGCAGCCGTGCGGCGGTACCCACGTGGCCTCCAGCGGCGAGATCGGCGCCGTGCGCGTGCAGAAGATCGAAAAGAAGGGAAAACACAATCGTCGCGTCATCGTCACCTTCGATGAATAGGTCATAGGTACAACGTCGATTCGGACGGCGTGTCGGCCTACAGCAGCGGCGCTAACTGCGGGATCTCGCCGGCGGGCGTCCAGTCGTCGATGCCCTTGAACCATACAAGCGTGCGTGCCTGCACGACGCCGTCGCGTATTGCCTCGGCGAATTCGTCGGCGTCGAACGGGCCGGTTTGCTCCATGTCGACGGCGATGTAGAAATTCAACCCGTTGAGCGACTCGGGCAGGGGCGGCGCCGGCACGACCGCGGTCGGGGCGACTTTCTCCGATTCGGTGTCGGGATTCGTGGCGGGACTGTCCGGCGCACCATTCGTTCGGCTGATGCTGCTCCAGGCGTCGAGACGTTCGATTTCACGCTCGAGCTCGTCGATGACGGCCATTTCGTCGAGTTCGCGGTCGTCGCCTTGTTCGATTCCACCGGCGTTGCCGGTGTCTTGAGCGATGGCGTCGAGCGGAAGAGGGGTTACGTTCCCTGTCACTTCCGTTTCTCCCGTGGCCTCGACGGCGGCGGGCGGCGACGCGGCATCGACGTGCCGGAGGAATCGAATACGCACAGAGTATTCACCGATCCCGCGGCTTTCCATGACTGTGCGCAGGCGCTTGCGCAGCGCGCGCGCGGCGTCGCGCGGGCTGCGCTGCAACGCCAGGGCATCGGAAGACGGCTCGGTCAGCAGGGCACGAAGTTCCGAGGCGACCGTAAGTTCCAGGATTTGCCGCACGGCGGCATCGTCGGCAACGCGATGCTCGATATGGTATGCGGCAAACCGGCCAGCGTCGGTAACACTGAAATCGAGCGTACCGGAGGCCTCGAACGGGCTATCCGCCGGTATGCCGGCGGGGCGCCACTCCCACACGAAACGCCGCATCGGGTGCATGGAAACGAAGACGACCTCGGCACCGATGGGGCCCGCGTAGTTTGCCGGCCAGGAATAGATCGCCTCGAGATCGCTGAGTTGATGCCGGTCCAGCCGGTAGATGCCCGGTCCCAGCGTGTTTATGATGCGGTTGTCGACCACCAGCATGGCGTACTCGCGGGGGCAAACCGCCAGCGAAGTCCCCTGGACGATGCCCGACGCGCCGCCGTCGGCCCTATAGAGCAGGTACTCGTCGGGCGCGAGGGGACATTGCAGGGTGGGGGGCGCCATGTCGCGCAGGCGCTTGATCAGCCACATGTGGGGGGTCTCCGGTCTGCAGCCGGTGGGGCGTGCGAGCAAACGATTGCTTGAGAATCGGAAACGAAAATACTATATCGATCCGGCATACTCAATTACCCGAAGGGTCCCGATACCGCCAATGAAAAGAATCTTCCTGTTTCTGGTCACCAACCTGGCGATCGTGCTGGTGCTGAGCATCACGCTCAAGCTGCTCGGAATCGACAGCTATCTCCAGGGCAGCGGGTTGAATTACCAGTCCCTCCTGGTTTTCGCGGCCGTGTTCGGGATGGGCGGCGCGTTCATTTCCCTTGCCATTTCCAAGTGGAGCGCCAAGCGAATGACCGGTGCGCGGGTTATCGAGTCACCGTCGAACCAGACCGAACGGTGGCTGGTCGAGGTGGTGAAACGCCAGGCGCAGCAGGCCGGGATCGGCATGCCCGAGGTCGCGATCTACGACGCCCCCGACATCAACGCCTTCGCCACCGGCATGAACAAGAACAACGCGCTGGTGGCGGTGAGCAGCGGGCTCTTGCGATCGATGAGCGCGGACGAGGCGGAAGCCGTGCTGGGTCACGAGATCAGCCATGTCGCCAACGGCGACATGGTCACGCTGGCGTTGATCCAGGGCGTGGTCAATACGTTCGTCATTTTTCTTTCGCGGGTCATCGGGCAGTTCGTCGATCGGGCAATCTTCAAGAACGAACGCGGCCACGGTATCGGGTTTTGGGTGACGACCATTGTCGCGGAGCTGGTGCTGGGCATTCTCGCCAGCATCATCGTGATGTACTTCTCACGAATGCGCGAGTTTCGCGCCGACGCCGGCGGCGCGTCGCTGGCGGGCCGGGAGAAAATGATCTCCGCGCTCCAGCGATTGAAAGCCGCGCACGGCGAGCCGCAGTTGCCCGACCAGCTCGTGGCGTTCGGCATCTCCGGGGGCGTCAAGGAAGGGCTGTCGAAACTGTTCAGAACGCACCCGTCGCTCGACGATCGGATCGACGCGCTGCGGCGTGGCGCATAGCCCAGGGTCGGGCGGCGCGACGCGGACGCGCCGCCGCGTCAGTCACGAACCGCGGTAGCCCAGGCGGCGGGACAGGGTGCTCGCCGCTTTCTGCACGGTCGATACCCACTCGAGCCTGCGACGTTTTATGGGCGCCGAAACGGACAACCCGGCGATCGCCACGCCGGTCGTGTCGCGAACCAGGCAGCCGATACAGCCAACGCCGAGTTCGGCTTCCTCGTTGTCCAACGCGTATCCGTTCTCGAGATCCTGCTCCACCGCGCGTATCAATTGCCAGGCGTCCACGATGGTGTTTTCGGTATAGGACGGCAGGCCGGTCTGCGCGGCATAGCGGTGACAGAATTCGCGCCCCCTGTCGCCGAGAATCATCTTGCCGACGGCGGTTACGTGCAGGTGGGCGCGCGATCCGATCACCTGCTCGGCGCGGATCGTATGGTGACTGGCGACCCGTTCGATGTAGATGATTTCGAAACCTTCGCGCACCGACAGGTGAACGGTCTCGCCGACCCGATCGCGCAGCCATTCCATGACGGGCAGGGCTTCGCGCTGCAGGTCGATGCCGGCGCGGATGCGCCCGCCGAGATAGAGCAGCTTGCCGCCGAGGCTGTAGTGGCCATGGTTGTCGCGGTCGACGAACTCGTGCGCCGCCATCGCGGAGAGTATTCGAAAGGCCGTCGATGCGTGCAGGCCGGATTCGACGCTCAATACCTTGAGGCTGACCGGCGCATCGTAACGCGCCAGGACGTCGAGCAGCTTCACCATGCGATCGATAACCTGGATCCCGGATTCGGGACGGTTTGCGGATTCGTTCGTGCTGGTTTCCGTGGCACCGTTCATGAGTTGCGTGTCCTTCGAGCGGACTGGAAGGGAAGAGGGCGCGCACGGGTCGATTTGTTGCTTTCTCTGCCGTACGGCTTGCGACAACGGACGCGCACGGGTACATATTGCACCACCGACACCGACAAGTCGAGTTCACCTCGTGCCGGCAGCGTGCGCGGACGCTACCGCCGAGGCTAGAATCCGCCTGACATCAGACCGGGCGCGGAGAATTACGCGCCGCCGAATCGCCTTTCGTATCATGACCGAAGATCGTCCAGAAGCCATCCGTTTACGACGTTCAGCGCTTTACCTGCCGGGCAGCAACGCACGCGCCATCGAGAAGGCGCGAACGTTGGACACGGACGCAATCATTCTCGATCTCGAGGATGCCGTGTCACCGGAACGCAAGAACGAGGCGCGAGCGCGGGTGCGCGAGGCGCTGAAAGCGGGCGGCTTCGCACCACGCGAGTGCGTCGTGCGTGTCAACGGACTCGATACGCCGTGGTGCGCCGCGGATCTTGCCGCGTTCGCCGATGTCCCCCTCGACGGCATCCTGTTCCCGAAGGTCAACCGCGCGGCCGACATGGACCAGATCGCCGCGGCGATGCGCGAAGCCGGGGTCGATCCGTCAGTGAGCCTTTGGGTCATGGCGGAGACGCCGCTTTGCATACTCAACATCCGCGATATCTGCCTGGCCGGGCCCGCCCCCTCGTGCGTGGTCGTGGGCACCTCCGATCTTGCCCGGGACATGCGCGTGCCGCACACGCCCGGTCGACTCGGTCTGTTGCCCGCGTTGTCGGCGTGTGTAATGGCCGCTCGCGCAGCCGGCGCCGACGTGCTCGACGGCGTGCATCTTGCCCTGGACGATTCGAAGGGGCTGGAGAAGGCGTGCGAGCAGGGACGCAATCTCGGCTTCGACGGCAAGACGCTGATACACCCCTCGCAAATCGGGGCGGCCAACCGGGCCTTCTCGCCGTCCGCGTCGGCACTCGAGAACGCCCGTCGGGTTATGGCCGCCTGGCGCGAGGCCGAGGCGTCGGGAAGCGGCGTCGTCGTGGTCGACGGGCGGCTGGTGGAGAGACTGCACGCCGAGGAGGCCGGCCGAATCCTGGCACTCCAACGGCAGATCGAGTCGCGCGCGCGCCGCGGTTGACCGAACGACAGCGCTCAGCGGCCGGGCGCCTTGTCGCCCACGGCGCGAAGAATACGGTCCATGGCCCGGTCGGTCAGGAAACGTTTGACGTTGGGCAGTACTTTCGCCGGCAGGGTAACGGGATAGCGGGTCTTCGGACGAGCGCTTTCGAGCGCGTGTCGCAGCGGCTTGACAATGGCTTCGGCGGGCAGGGTAAAAGGTGCCCGGCCGGCGCTTTCGAGTCGCCGCCGAACCGCCCGGTAGATGTGCGCGTGCGGACTGTCCGGTGCTTGCACGTGGCGGTCGAAGGCGGCCAGCGCGTTGGCGCGGAAGCGACTGTCGATGGGGCCGGGCTCGATCAGGCTCACGTGAATGCCGCTGCCGGCAAGTTCCAGTCGAAGCGTATCGGATAACGCCTCGAGCGCAAACTTGCTGGCATTGTACGCGCCCCGATTCGCCAGGCAGATTCGCCCGAGGATGGAGCTGATCTGTATAATTCGACCAGCCTGCGCACCGCGCATGGCGGCGAGGCACTCGCGCGTGAGTTCGTGGGTGCCGAAGACGTTGGTTTCGAACTGCAAGCGTAATGCGTCACGCGTCAGATCCTCGACCGCGCCCGGCTGTCCGTACGCGCCGTTGTTGACCAGGGCGTACAGCTGTCCGTCCGTCGCATTCAGCAGGCCTGTCACCGCGTCGCGAATCGATTCGCTGCGCGCCAGGTCGAGCACCAGCGTATCCAGTCCGGCCCGGGCGAGGGAGTCCACGTCGGCGGGGTCGCGGACGGCGGCGAACACCCGGTAACGCGAGGCCGGCAGTCCCAGGGCCGCGGCCCGGCCGATCCCCGACGAACATCCGGTGATCAGCACGACGCGACGGTGAGCATTCGTTCCGGTGGATGGTAATTCGGCGTTCGGCATGACAGTATGTTTTCGCTCGAGTGTCGTTGGCACGCAATGGATAACAGTTGATGGCGGAAAAAACCAGAGTCGGGGTCGTCGGAGTCGGCTACCTGGGCTCGATACATGCGCGGATTTACGCCCGGATGCCCGACGTCGAGCTGGTCGGCGTGGTCGACATCGACCCCACGATCGCCAAGAAGGTGGGTGCCGAGTGCCACTGCGAGGTCTTCAACGCGCCGGAGCAACTACTGGACGAGGTGCAGGCGGTGAGCATCGTGGTGCCCACGACGTCGCACCGGGAAGTCTCCGAGTTGTTCATCGACAACGGCGTCGACATCCTGCTGGAAAAACCCGTGGCGCACACGGTCGAGGACGCCGAGTTGCTGGTGTCCGCCGCCGAGCGCGCCGGCATCATCCTGCAGGTCGGACACCTCGAGCGGTTCAACGCCGGCGTCATCGCCCTGGCGGACATGCTGGATCGTCCGCGATTCTTCGAGGTGCATCGTCTCGGAACCTTCGTGGAGCGCGCCACCGATGTCGACGTGATAACCGACCTGATGATTCACGACATCGACATCGTGCTGTCGCTGGTGCAATCGCCGCTAGATCGGGTGACGGCCGTCGGAACCAAGGTTGTCACCAGCCACGTCGACATTGCCAATGCGCGGCTGGAATTCGAGGATGGCACGGTCGCCAACGTGACCGCGAGCCGGGTGTCGAGCAAGAAGTTCCGCCGCATACGGGTGTTCGGCGAGTCGCGTTACCTGGCGCTCAACTTCTCGGACCAGCAGCTGGAAGTCGTTCGGCCGTGCAAGAACAATGAGAATGACCGCTTTGCCGAGATCGTCAGCGAACGCATCAAGATCGAACAACGTCCGCCGCTCGATGCGGAGCTCGAGCATTTCATCGAGTGCGTCCGGGAGCGCCGGGCACCGCTGGTCGGCGGCCGCGACGGCCTGGAAGCGCTGAAGGTCGCGGAAATCGTCCAGCGCGATATCGAACGCTCGTGAATCCCGGACCTTAACGCAATTCGGTCAGCAGCGTGACGCTGCCCACGTCCGGAATCGTTTCGAGTCGCTCGCGCAGTCGACCCGCGTCCTGGGCCGTGTCGACGCTTTCGGTCGGCGCCAGCCACAGTTCGATGTGGATCTTGCCGCCGAGATAGTGAAGGGTAAGACGCCGGAACACGTCGGACGATCCGTACACTTCCCGGACCAAGGCCTGAACGCGAGACTCGATGGCCGGGCGCAGGGGCAGGCCGGATGACGGCCGCTGCTCGGTGTCGTCCTCGCAGTCTATGTGCACGACGACGTCGTTGAAATAGTCGAATTTCTGGCGAAGCCGCAGGTACACCTCGTCCCCGATACGGTGCCCCTCGGAAACGCTTACCGCGGAAGGCACGTGCACGTGAAGGTCGGCCAGCACGCCTTGGCCCATGCGCCGGGTTCGCAGTTCGTGCATGTCGCGAACGCCGTCGACGGACAGGACGACTTCACGGATCTTGAACAGCTCCTCCTTGTCCAGACCGGTGTCGATGAGTTCCCGCACGCCGTCATGTCCGATCGACCATGCGACCTGGAGGATGAGGGCCGACACGCCAATGGCGGCAACCGCGTCGGCCCAGGTAAAGCCGATCAGCGCGCCGCCGACGCCCGCCATGACTACCAGCGACGACAGCGCGTCGGACCGGGAATGCCAGGCGTTGGCCTTGAGCAGCTTCGAATCGAGCTGTCGCGCGGCGCGGATGGTGTAATGATAGATGCCCTCCTTGACCAGCGCGGATCCGGCGGCCACGACGAGGGCGATGATCCCGGGTACCGCGATGGGTTCTCCGGAGATCAGCCGGGATCCGGCGCTCCAGGTAATACCGAGCGCGACGAGGGCGAGCGCGCCCGCCAGGATCACGGAGGCCAAGGTTTCGATTCGATCGTGGCCGTAGGGGTGGTGGGTGTCCGCCTCGCGCGAGCCGTGACGCGCGGCGAGCACGACCAGGAAGTCGGTGGCAAGGTCGGAGAGCGAATGAATACCGTCCGCCACCAGCGCCTGGGATTGAGCAAGCCAGCCGACCATGATCTTGACGGCGCCGAGCAATAGGTCGGCGATACCGCCGTTGACGGTTACGCGACGGGCGATGGCATAGTTCGAGAGATTGGCCGGTTGTTCCACGGTGGTTGCGAATCTCGTGGTCGTCATACGACGATCGGTGTTGGAAGGATCGACATCCCGGAACGGGCATGTCGGCGTCTAAACGTTTTGGATGGGGGGCAAGGCGTCCCCATATTGGGTTTCCCGTTGCGTCGGACGCCTCGAAACAGGACGAGGTCGAACACGCGGAATCATGCCACAAAGCGCCGGATTAACTGATGAACGATTCTGATTCTCAATCCAACGTCGACAATGAAAATACGCCCAGTGAAGGTGCCGTCATCAGCGGACTTCTCGCCCGGCCGGGGGACGTGCTACCCGGCGTGATCGACCTGGTGCCCGTTACGGAACGACCGTTCTTCCCGGCACAAGTGATGCCCCTGGTGTTGGCGACCGAGCAGTGGCTGGAGACGTTGCGTCACGCTCACGAGAAAAACAACAACATTCTCGGTCTCGTCTACGCGGATGCGGAAAACAGTTCGTCCGCCGCGCCGGACGATTTTCGTCCCATGGGCACCGCATGTCGAATTCATCAGATTCACCAGCAGGACGATACGCTCCACGTGGTTCTCGTGGGGGTGGAGCGCTTCTCCATTCGACAGTGGCATTCGCGGGAGCGTCCGTTCACGGCTCGCGTCGAGTATTTTCCGGAAAAGTCGGAGGACGATACCACCGAGATCAAGGCGTACACGACCGCTATCATCAACGTGATCAAGGAGTTGTTGCCGCTGAATCCGCTCTACGGCGAAGAGCTCAAGCAGTTCCTCGGACACTACGGGCCATCGGATCCATCGCGCTTGGCGGACTTCGGCGCCAGCCTCACCACCGCCAGCGGAACCGAGCTCCAGGAGGTGCTTGAAATCCTGCCGTTGTACCCGCGGTTGGAGAAGGCGCTCGTGTTGTTGCAGAAAGAGCTCGAGATCGCACGCGCGCAGATGGAGATACGCAAGCACGTCGAATCGGAAATGCAGCAGCGCCAACGCGAGGTCTTCCTGCGCGAGCAGCTAAAGTACATTCAAAAGGAACTCGGCATTTCCAAGGACGATCGCACCGCGGAGGTGGAAAAGTTCCGTGAGCGCATCGAGGCCCTCGAAGTGCCGGAGCACGCTCTCGAGCGCATGGACGAGGAACTCGAAAAACTGTCGATCTTGGAGCGCGGCTCGCCGGAGTACACGGTCACGCGCAACTACCTTGACTGGCTCACCATATTGCCCTGGGGCAAGTACAGCAACGACCAGCTCGACCTGGCGCAGGCCTCCCGGGTGCTCGATGCCGACCATGAAGGGCTCGACGACATCAAGAACCGCATCAAGGAGTTCCTCGGCGTCGGCATCATGAAGGGCAGCGTGAGCGGCACCATCATCCTGCTGGTGGGTCCGCCGGGCGTTGGCAAGACCTCGCTCGGACAATCGATTGCGCGTGCGCTCGGCCGCAAGTTCTACCGGTTCTCGCTGGGAGGTATGCGCGACGAGGCCGAGATCAAGGGACACCGGCGCACCTACATCGGCGCCATGCCCGGCAAGTTCATCCAGGCGCTCAAGGAGGCGGGGACCTCGAACCCCGTCATCATGCTGGACGAGGTGGACAAGATCGGGGCGTCGTTTCGCGGCGATCCCGCCTCGGCGCTGCTGGAGGTGCTCGACCCGGAGCAAAACCACAATTTTCTAGATCATTACCTGGACGTGCGCTTCGACCTGTCCAACGTGTTGTTCATCTGCACGGCGAACACGCTGGACACGATCCCGTCGCCGCTGCTCGATCGCATGGAGACCATGCGACTGGCCGGCTACCTCTCCTCGGAAAAGATCGACATCGCGCGAAAGCATCTGCTGCCGGAGCAACTCGTTGGCGCCGGATTGCGCAAGCGAGGCGACCTGTCGATCGACCGCGCCGCCCTGCGTCGCCTGGTCGAGGAGTATGCCCGCGAAGCCGGCGTGCGACGACTGGACAAGCTGCTTGCGCGCATCGTGCGCAAGGCGGTGATGAAGTTGCTCGAAGGCGAGAGTCGCCCCATCCGGGTGCGGGCTTCGGACCTCGAGGAATACGTGGACAAGCCGTTGTTCAAGCCGGAGAAGCCGCGTACCGGTATCGGTCAGGTGACCGGCCTCGCATGGACCGCCATGGGCGGCGCGACATTGACGGTCGAGGCGAGACGGGTGCACGGATTCGGGCGCGGTTTTCGCTTTACCGGCCAACTCGGAGACGTCATGAAGGAGTCCGCCGAGATCGCGTACGGCTACGTCCTGTCCGCGGCGGAAGACCTCGACGCCGATCCGGCTTTCTTTCGCGACAGCATGATCCACCTGCACGTGCCGGCCGGCTCGACGCCCAAGGACGGCCCGAGCGCCGGCATCACCATGGCGTGCGCATTGCTGTCACTGTGCCGGGGCCGAAAACCGGCGGCCAACCTGGCGATGACGGGCGAACTGACACTGACCGGCGGTGTCCTGCCGGTTGGCGGCATTCGCGAGAAAGTCGTCGCGGCACGCCGTGCGGGAATCAAGCGACTGATCCTGCCCGAGGCCAATAGAGGCGACTTCGAGATGCTGCCCGATCACGTCGCTCGAGGCATCCGGGTGGATTTCGCATCCCGTTTCGAGGATGTCACCGCTCTTGTTTTTCGCTGATATCGGTTAGAATCCACCGATTTTCCGGGCCGGGCATGAAGCGGATCCTGATCAGCAACGACGACGGCTACCTGGCCCCGGGCCTGGCTGCCCTGGCCTTGGCATGCGCGAAGCTTGCCGAGGTCGTCGTCGTGGCGCCCGATCGCAATCGCAGCGGCGCGAGCAACTCCCTCACGCTGGAGTTGCCGATGCGTGTGCGCACCGCCGAGAACGGTTTCATGTATATCGACGGCACGCCGACCGATTGCGTTCACGTGGCGATCACGGGATTGATGGACGAGCCGCCGGACATGGTGGTCGCGGGAATCAACAGCGGCTCCAACCTGGGGGACGACGTGCTCTACTCGGGCACCGTCGCCGCCGCCACGGAAGGACGATTCCTGGGCTACCCGGCGATCGCCGTGTCCCTGGCCGGCCCCGAACCGTTGCACTACGAGACGGCCGCGCGGGTGGTCGAGACGCTGCTCGAACGCCTGGAGGTCGACCCGCTGCCGCCCGACACGATTCTCAATGTGAACGTACCCGACGTGCCCTACGACGAACTCAACGGCTTTCGCGCCACGCGGTTAGGACATCGTCACAAGTCCGAGCCGGTGGTGCGAAGCCATGATCCGCTCGGACGGGAGATCTACTGGGTCGGGCCGCCGGGCGGTGAGCAGGACGCCGGACCCGGCACCGATTTCCATGCCATTCGCAACCAGGAGGTATCGGTGACGCCGATACGCATCGACCTGACTCGTCATGACCAGATCCCGCAGATCGACGCGTGGCTCGCCTCGTGTTGAGGTCGCCTCGCGACCCGGGAGGAGCGAGGTGAGGGCCAATTCGATCGACGGCATCGGCATGACGTCGCGGCGCACCCGCCAGCGCCTCGTCGACAGACTGCGCGAGAAGGGGATAAGCAACCCTCGCGTTCTCCAGGCCATCGCCGATACGCCGCGCCACCTGTTCGTCGACGAGGCGCTGGCATCGCGCGCCTACGAGGACGCGGCGCTGCCTATCGGCTACCAGCAGACCATCTCCCAGCCCTTCGTGGTCGCGAGCATGACGCAGACGCTGATCGAGGACGTGGACAAGCATACCCGGGTGCTGGAAATTGGTACCGGCTGCGGATACCAGACCATGGTCCTGTCCCGCCTGGTAAACCTGGTCTACTCCATCGAGCGTATCGGCGCGCTGCAGGTCAGGGCGCGCGATAGGCTCTACGATCTCAAGGTACGCAACGTCTACCTCAAGCACGGGGACGGCTTTGCCGGCTGGCCGGAGAATGGACCCTACAGCGGCATCCTGTTGACGGCCGCGCCGACAGAGGTTCCCGAGGCGCTATATGAACAACTCACCGTGGGCGGCGCCATGGTGCTGCCCGAGGGAAACCGCACCAAGCAACGCCTCGTGACCATCAAGCGCACGACCGAGGGATTCGAGCGGTTCGAGGGTCCCTGGGTAAACTTTGTCCCCATGGTGTCGGGGAAGATCTAGAGAACATTCATGATTTTCGGCGATCTTTACAATCGCGTAATCGCCTGGTCCCGCCATCGCCACGCGCCCTACTACTTGTGCGCCGTCAGCGCCATGGAATCTTCGTTCTTTCCCGTGCCGACGGCGTTCATGCTCGCGCCGATGTGCCTGGCGGACCGCGATCGAGCGTGGTGGCTCGCGTTGATCACCACCGTGTCGTCGGTCGTCGGCGGGTTGCTCGGCTACCTGATCGGCATGTTTTTCTTTGACGCCGTCGGCGAGCAGATCATCGAGTTCTACGACGCGCGGGACAAGTTCGAGCAGGCGGTCGCATGGTTCGCCGAATACGGCGTATGGGTCGTGTTCATCGCGGGTTTTTCGCCCATCCCCTACAAGTTGTTTACGATTACGTCGGGCATGCTGGGACTCGCGGTGGCGCCATTCGTGCTGGCTTCGTTGGTGGGGCGGGCTGGACAGTTCTTTTTGATTGCCGGATTGCTCGTGTTGGGCGGCGCGCGTCTCGAGCGTTCGATCCGGCGATACGTGGAATGGATCGGCTGGGGCGTACTGGCCCTGGTCGTTCTTGCGTATCTCTTCTTGCGCCACTGAGCAGCGAGCACCCGTAGAGTGTCCGGACATCGTCGAGCACCATGAGTTTCAGCATGCGTGATCCGCTGGCGTGGCTCCTGGCTGTTGTCGCGGCCGGGTGCGCCGCGCCGCCGCCGGCGCCGGTCAGCGACCTTTCACGCCCTGCACAAGAGGTCGAGGTATACCGAATCGTGCGTCCGGGCGATACGCTGTACAGTCTTTCCTGGGCCGCCGGTGTGGACTACCGGGAACTGGCCGCCTGGAACGGGCTCGCGTCGCCCTACGTGATTCATCCGGGTCAACGCATCAGCCTGGTTCCGACGGGACGCGCGCCGGCCGCGTCGAATGCCGGTAACGCTGCCGGCACCCGGGTGTCTGCGTTGCCGCAGGACGGGAATACCGGGGCGACGTCGGTGACGCCGCTGCCGTCGTCGTCGACGCCGCGCCCGGATGCCGCGGGAAGCGGAACCCGTCAGAGCGTGTCGAAGGAGAAACGCGTTACCAGCAAGCCGGCACCCGAGAGGAAGCCGGCGGTTCCGGCGACGCCCGGGCCCACGCCCACGCCCGGCGCGTGGATGTGGCCGGTCCGGGGCAGCGTGGTCGCCAGTTTCTCCCAGAGTCGCGGTGTCGATATCGCGGTGGGATCCGGAACGCCCGTCAAGGCGTCGGCCGCGGGGCAGGTGGTGTACGCGGGATCGGGGTTGCGCGGCTACGGTCAACTCATCATCGTCAAGCACAGCGCCGAGTACCTGAGCGCGTACGGCCACAACCGCAAGTTGCTGGTCGAGGAAGGCGACAGGATTGCCTCGGGCCAGGTGATAGCGGAAAGCGGTAGCGCCCCGGGGAAAGGCGAGCAGGTGCATTTCGAAATCCGCCGCAACGGCCGCCCGGTCGATCCCCTGAGCCTGTTGCCGGCTCGCTCCGGCTGACTCAGGAACGGTTTTCCATTATCAGCGCCGCGACCACCCGTCGTTCCTCGCCGGCCAGCACGTTGAAAGTGCGGCAGGCGGCGCCGGTGTCCATGACTTCCAGCCCCCGGCCGCGTGCCGCGAACCAGGCCAGAAATCGCGCCGCGACCTGCCGGTGCTCGTGGCCGGTGCCGAGAAGAACGATCTCGGCGTCGTAGGCGAGGATGGGCTCGCACGCAGCCTCGTCGAAATCTTCCAGCGAGGAAACCGCCCAGTCGCCGGTCACGTGTTGCGGGGAAAGAATCAGGCTGGAGGTGTACCTGGTCTCGTTGACCACCACGCTTCGTGTGTCGAAGGCGCGCACGACGTTGATGCCGCCGGGATTTTCCAGTTGCAGTTTCATGGCCGGGCGTTTTCGGTCGTCAGGATACGCCCAAGAGTCTACCATGCGATCCGGATCGTGCGCCCACGGGTCCGGTGGATCGCACGGTTCGCCAATTCGGCGGTCGACGAACGCTGAATCCGACGCCGATTTTGGTTAGAATCGCATCGCTGCCGGGGGATGTCCCAATCGCGACCGGCGCCGGGACGGCGCGCGGCCGCCCCTCTGTCGCGCCGGATCGCGCGCGAACTCTCCTCCCAGGTCAACGTCCAGGAGCTTCTTGAATTTTATGAAACCGGTCAAGATCGGTATTGCCGGACTGGGAACGGTCGGCTGCGGCACCGTCAACGTGCTTCAGCGCAATGCAGACGAAATTACTCGGCGCGCTGGCCGCGCCATCGAGGTAAAGCGCGCCGTGGTCCGCGATCCGCGCAAGGCGCGCGGCTGCTCGTTGAAGGGCATCGAACTCAGTGCCGATGTCCAGGACTTGCTCGACGACCCCGACATCCAGGTGATTGTCGAACTGATGGGAGGCGTGGACGGCGCGGCCCACGATCTCGTTCTCGGCGCCATCGCGCGCGGCAAGCATGTCGTCACTGCCAACAAGGCCATGATAGCGGTCAATGGCAACGACATTTTCGAGCGTGCCCATGCCGCGGGGGTGATGGTCGCTTTCGAGGCGGCGGTCGCGGGCGGCATCTGCATTATCAAGGTGATCCGCGAGGGACTGAGCGGAAACCGGGTCAACCGGCTGGCGGGCATCATCAACGGCACCGGCAATTTCATTCTCTCGGAGATGCGCTCCGGACAGCGTAGCTTCGAGGACGTGCTCGCGGAGGCGCAGCGGCTCGGCTATGCCGAAGCCGATCCGACTTTCGACGTCGAGGGTGTCGATGCCGCGCACAAGCTCACCATTCTCTCCTCCATCGCCTTCGGCATCCCGCTGCAGTTCAGCCGCGTCTACACCGAGGGCATCAGCCGCATCAAGCCCGAGGACGTCGCCAATGCCGCGGAACTCGGCTATCGCATCAAGCACCTGGGGCTGGCCGCGCGGGTGGAAAACGGGTTCGAGTTGCGCGTTCATCCCTGCATGATCCCGGAGAAGCGCCTGATCGCGAACGTCGAAGGCGTGATGAACGCCATCCTTGTCGAGGGCGACGCGGTGGGCCCGACTCTGCACTACGGCGCCGGCGCCGGTGCCGAGCCGACCGCCTCCGCGGTCGTGGCCGATTTGGTGGACGTGGTGCGTGCGTTGACCACCGACCCGAACAACCGCGTGCCACACCTGGCCTTCCAGCCCGACGCGTTGTCGGATATGCCGGTGCTGCCCATCGAGCAAATCCACTCCGCTTACTACCTGCATTTGCGCGCCGTCAACCGGCCCGGCGTGCTGGCCGAGATCACCCGCATTCTCGGCGATATGCACATCAGCATCCAGGCTATCCAGCAGAAGGGCAACGGCGACCACGAAGCCATCATGCCGATCGTCATCGTTACCCAGGTGACCCGCGAAGACAACATGAACCAGGCGTTGGCGCAGCTGTCGTCGCTTGGTTCCGTGACCGGCGAGATCACGCGAATACGCCTCGAACACCTGGAATGGGATTGAACCGACGATGACCCATCGCACCCGTTATACCGGCATCATCGACGCCTACCGGGACCGCCTCCCGGTCGCCGACGACGCTCGCATTGTCAGCCTCGGCGAGGGAAATACCCCCCTCATCCGGTTGAACAACATGGCCAGCGACCCGCGGCGCGGCATTGACGTGTACGTCAAGTACGAGGGCCTGAACCCGACCGGGTCCTTCAAGGATCGCGGCATGACCATGGCGGTGACCATGGCGGTCAACGAGGGCAGCCGCGCCATCATCTGCGCCTCAACCGGCAACACCTCGGCGGCGGCGGCGGCCTACGCGGCGCGCGCCGGCATCGATGCCTTCGTGGTCATTCCCGAGGGCAAGATCGCGCTCGGCAAACTCGCCCAGGCCATGATGCATGGCGCGAAGGTGATCCAGATCCTGGGAGATT
>JAUIEZ010000086.1 GCA_030429665.1 Gammaproteobacteria bacterium
ATCCTCTTCGAGATCCGATTCAAGGCCATCGCGGAGGGAACGGCCGAGATCCGATTCGACGATCCCTGGATCGTCTTCCTGAAACGGGCCGTTCCCGAGAGCGGCGACCGGCCCGTCCGCACGCCCGCGGGATAGGGAGGCGAGGCGATCCTGCAAGCGGCGCATTCCGGCCGAAGAACTCGCGCGCCGGCGATCCGAACGGAGGTTACTCCCGACGATAGCGCCTACCCGTCGATACGGACCGGACGCCCCGCCGGGCGGCATCGGGGAGCCGTCGCGCCTTATGCGCCGAACATCTTGCGCAGGTTGTCGAAACCGGCGCGGTAGATCCCTTCAACCACTTTCATCGCGTCCTGCTCGGGCATGCCGTCGGCGGCGAACGATCCCGACCAGGTCACCTTGCATCCGCCCTTGCCGTCGTCCTCGAGTTTGAGCGTTGCCGAGTAATCCTTGACCGGCAACGGCGAGTCGACGATCGAGTAGGTATAGGCGTACTGGTCGTCGCTCATCCTTTCCAGCCGCTCGACGATCTCGCCTCCCCCGGCGAGACTGAGCCGGCGCACGCTGCCGCCTTCCTCCAACTCGCTCTTCTGCACGGCGGGGTGCCATTGCGGCAGTGCGTTGAATCCGCCGATCAACTCCCACAGTTTTTCCGGCGTGACCGGATAGTGGTTCGTTACGGAAACTTCGGTCATGTTCTCATCCTCCATCGGCGTGATCTTCGCTCGGGTATGATACCGCACTCATCATGGGTCGAACCGGCTTGCGGCAGTGCCTCTCCGGACACCTCCCGTGTTAAACTAAAACGTTAACATACAAAAGGAAACTACTGTCATTCATGGCGAATCACCCTTATCACGCCTCGAGGTACTTACTCGCCACGCTGAAGGAAACGCCGGCCGACGCCGAAATCGCCAGCCACCGTCTGATGCTGCGCGCCGGCATGATCCGGCGTGTCGCGGCCGGCGTCTACAACTGGCTGCCGGTTGGCCACCGCGTATTGTCAAAGGTCCAGGCGATCATCCGCGAGGAGTTGAACGCGGCCGGGGCCCAGGAAGTTCTGATGCCGGCGGTCCAGCCCGCGGAGTTGTGGCAGCAGTCGGGGCGCTGGAAGGATTACGGGCCGGAATTGTTGCGCATGACCGACCGCCACCAGCGCGAATTCTGTTTCGGGCCGACGCACGAGGAAGTCGTGACCATGATCGCCCGCAACGAGATTCGAAGCTACCGCCAGCTGCCGATGAACCTCTACCAGGTGCAGACGAAGTTTCGAGACGAGATCCGCCCAAGGTTCGGCGTCATGCGGGCACGCGAGTTCATCATGAAGGACGCCTACTCGTTCGATCTCGATCGCGAAGGCATGGAGCGTGCCTATGAGATCATGCGCCGCGCCTACGTACGCATATTCGAACGGTTGGGGCTGGACGCACGCGCCGTGGCCGCCGATTCGGGCGCGATAGGCGGCAGTGTCTCCCACGAGTTCCACGTACTGGCCGACTCCGGGGAGGACGGCATCGCGCTGTGCGACGCGGTCGACTTCGCGGCCAATGTCGAGACCATCGACCTGCCGGCGCCGGCCGGCTCTCGTCCCGAGGCGCGCGAAACCATGCAGGTCGTGGATACGCCGAACGTTCACACCATCGACGAGTTGTGCGCGTTCCTTGACGTACCCGCCTCGCGAACGCTCAAGACGCTGGTGTTCGAAGGCGAGCACGAACCGGTGGTCGTGGTCCTGCGCGGCGATCACGAACTCAACGGCGTCAAGGCCGAGCGCATCGAAGGCATCACCACGCCGTTGCGCATGGCATCGGCTACCGGCATCGAGTCCCTGACCGGCGCCGAGCCGGGCTCGATCGGCCCGGTGGGACTGAAGCTGCGCGTCATCGCCGACCAGGACGCGGTCTTGCTGGCCGACTTCATTTGTGGCGCCAACGAAAACGACAAGCACCGGACCGGGGTGAACTGGGGGCGCGACCTGCCCGAGCCCGAGGTGATGGACCTTCGCAAGGCGGTCGAAGGCGACCCCTGCCCGACCGCCCCGGATAAGCCGATCACCATTCGGCGCGGCATCGAGGTCGGTCATATTTTCCAGCTTGGCACCAAGTATAGTGAATCCCTGGATGCCACCTGCCTCGACGACGCCGGGCGGGCCCGGCCCATGTTCATGGGCTGCTACGGAATCGGCGTAACCCGGGTCGTGGCGGCCGCGATTGAACAACACAACGACGAAAACGGTATCATATGGCCTGAGTCGATCGCGCCGTTCCAGGTCGGGGTGGTACCCATTGGCTACCACAAGTCGGACGAAGTGCGGCGCGTCAGCGACGAAATAGCGGCCTCGTTGTGCGAGGCCGGCTACGAAGTCCTGCTGGACGAGCGAAACGAACGGCCCGGCGTCATGTTTGCCGAGATGGATCTGCTGGGCCTGCCCCATCGCCTCGTGGTCGGCGAAAGGGGCCTCAAGAACGGCACCGTGGAATATCGAAAGCGCCGCAGCGGCGAGACGATCGAGGTGCCGCTCGATGACATCATCACGGCGATCGGCGACAACGCCGACTGATCGGTGTACGGGGGGAACGTGACCGACATGCGACGACGCTGCCTGCTTACCGGTGCCGCCGGGGTGCTCACCCTGGCGGCAGCGCCCGTGCTGGCCATCGACTCGCTATCGCTTGCACTTTATCAATCGGCCCGAGACGCCGACAGTTTCCCGTCGCCGGAAGAGGCGTTGGCATGGCTCGAACGGATGTCCAAGCGACTGCGCTACCAGGTGCGCAACCCGTTTTATCGTTGCGAGTTGCTTCGGCTCATTCACCGCGAGTCGACGCGCGCCGGCATTGCGCCCGAGCTGGTCATGGGCGTCATCCAGATCGAGAGTTCCTTCGACCGCTACGCGGTGTCGCCGGTCGGCGCTCGCGGCCTGATGCAGCTCATGCCGTTCTGGATCAAGGAAATCGGTCATCCCAACGACGACCTGTTCAATCCCGCGACCAACCTACGCTACGGCTGCAAGGTACTGCGGGGATATCTTGACGACACCGGCGGCAACCTCGATCTCGCGCTGGGCAAGTATCATGGCTCGCCGGACACCCATCGCTACGCGAACCTCGTTCGCCACGCGATGCAGACCTTCATGGTGGGCTAGGAAACCGGCCGGCAAGCCCTGCGGCTCGCAAAACGTCCGATCAGGCGTGCCGTATCGAAAAATCCCCGGGCGCGTCCATCATCTCCACCAGCGCGCATTCCACGCCCTTCACGTTGGCCGCCGGCGGCCCCTTGTGCAACCACGCGCCCAACTGATTCAAGGCGCGCTCGTCGCCGCAGGCGCAAACCTCCACGCTGCCGTCGGCGAGATTGCGACACCAGCCGGTAAGGCCGAGCTCGCGCGCCACGTCGAGCGTCGATTGGCGGAAATACACACCCTGCACGCGACCGGTGACCAGGAAACGTTTACAAATCACGGAAACTCCACGCGGGCCGACATTCCGGCGACGATGTCGTTCGCAGCGGCATCGAGCCATACGTCCACCAGCCAGCGCGATTCGATACCTGCGTATCGAATCGCGCTGATCTTGCCGCGTAGTTCGGAGTTCTCCACGAAAACACGCGCCGCGTCACCGATGTTCAGGTCCCGCCGGGAAAGCGGATCCACGGCCACCCGTGCCGCCAGCGCACCGCGCTCGGCCAACGAAACGACGAGCGGCGCCTCGATGGCGGCATTGACGTAGGCGCCGTCGACGCCGGCCACGTCGAGGACCACCGCGTCGAAGGGCGCGACGAGGCGCGACAGCGAGGCCTGCGAGCGGGCAGTGTCCAGTTCCGCGCCGGCCCGGCTGACGGCCGCTCGGGCGCGGGAGAGTCCCAGCGCCGATCGATCGAATTCCACCTGCGAGAGTGATCCCTCATCGAAAAGCACCTCGTCGCGTTCGAACGCCTTTTGCGCCTCTTCCAGTTCCATTTTCGCAACCTGAAAGCCGTGCTCGGCGCTTACAAGGCGGCCGGCGTAAACGGACGCCGACAGGCTGCCGAGTTCATGCCCGGCGTCGACGGTTGCACCAGGCGCCAAACCGTCGAGAGAAAGCGTTCCGCTCACGCCCGCGCGCAACTCGACCACCCGGGAATGAACGACCCGGCCCTGGAAACTCCCTTCTTGCGCCACGGCGCTCGAGACGAGCGCCAACATCAGCGCCACGGCCAGGCAGCCCGGCATCAACTGCTTGATCGATACGACTGTCATTGCTGTTCCCCGCTTTGCAATACGGCCAGCGGCTTGCCCCGCATGGCATCGAGTCTCGCCCACGTCAGCGCGCGTTCGAATGCGACCTGCGCCGAACGCCACACCGCCTCGGCCTGTCGCGCCTGCGAGTCTCCGAGATCGGTGCGCACTTCGAGCTGGTAGAGCGTGCGGCTACGGTCGAGGTAGAGGTCCCGGAATCGTTCGTTGACGCTGGCCGCCTCGGCAGCCAGTTCCAGTTCCTGCAATCGCTGGACGAGTTCGAGAACCCGTTGCCGCAACCGGTATTCCAGCGCGCGCCGTTCCGCTTCCAACCGATGCTTCTCGGCCATGGCTTCCGCGACCCTGGCATTTCGCACGGCGACGCCACCGAGCGGCATGATCAGTTGCAGACCTGCCGCATATTGGTCCCGGTTCCCGGTCTCCTGGCTCCACTCGTTGGCCTCGAACAGGGCCGAAAGCTCCGGGCGCGTCGAGAGTCGATGACGTTCCATGGTTTTCTCGGCAGACTCGATACGAAACCGGCCCGCCGCCAGCAGCGGATGGGCCTCCAGCACCTCCTGCACCAAATCGTCGTAGTCCGGTGCCGGTCGCTCGTAGGCGGCCAACTCCGGTTCCACGAGGTCCGCCGCGAGTTCTCCCGGTCGACCCATGGCGAGAGCGAGGGCGCTGCGCGTGGCGCGTTGACGATTGGCGGCCGCCGCCCGCGCGACGAGCCGCTCGCGAAACTCCGCCTCGAGTTCCAACTCGTCGACTTCGGCATATTCGTCGAACCGCTCGCGGCGTTCGCGCACGCGGTCGTAGCGCAGGAAAGCCAGCGTCATGTCCTCGTCGTCGACATAGTAGCGAAGGTCCGCCAGCCGCGCTTCGAGGAAACGCTCCATGATGTCGATACGTTGCAGCGCCTCGGCGTAGGCCACGGCCTGCTCCGCGCCGGCTATCCCGGCCAGGGCGGCATCCACCGTGGCGTTGCCTTCGCCGAAGTCGGTGATCAGCCGCGTGAGGTAGATCGAGGCGCGGCTGTCGTCGCCGAATTCATGCCCCGGGATTCTCGCCTTGTTGGCGGTACGCGCCTCGAGGTCGAGCCAGGCGTTCCAGTCATTTCTGCCGTGAGCGAGGTCGAGTCTCGAGCGCGCATCCATGCGCTCCGCAACCAACCGCTCGACCGCCGGATGCCCGTCGCGAGCCATCTCGAGCGCGTTGACCAGCGTCAGCGGATTGGGAAGCGGCGCCTCCGGCCGCTCGTCGACGGCATTCTGGGCAATGACCGCGGCCGGCGTCGCCACCAACAGGAACGCGGCAATCAGGAATTGGTTCCGCATCGACGAATCGACTCAGGAGGACAGACGTTCCCGCTTGAAGTTGTTGAAACGCATTTCCTTGTAGTGACCTTCGATGACGAACTCGGCGAGCAGAACGAACTCGTCGACGTTCTTGACCGCACCGGTATATTTCGCGAGCAGGTTGCCGTCGGGGTCGAAGAAGACGAACACCGGTGTGGCGCGCACGCGGTTGTACTTCAGGGCGAAGTCCTTTTCCATGAGTTCGCTGCCATCGAACGCCGTGACCATGGTACCGCCCTCGGTATTGAGGCTGAAAATACGAAAATGCTCACGATACAGGTCCTGGACGCGCGCCCTGTTCAGCACGGTTTCCTTCATCCTCTTGCACCAGGGACAGTCGTCGGTTTCGAACATGAGCAGGACGCCGACCTTTCCCTCGAGGCGTGCCTGCTCTGCCTCCTCGCTCAAATCGCCGAACGTCTCATCGAAGAAGGCGGATGCATCACGCAGTTCCTCGCCAAAAGCCGGAGCGACTGCAAAGGAAGCCACGAACATCACGGCAAGCAAAATGCGTGTTTTCATAGATTCACCTCCTGATTCACCAGCGTGCGATCGAGCCGGGCGCGGGGCGGTCGCTGACTCGGCATTTTTCTCGATCAATCCTCTACCGGCCTAGACTCGGCCGTCATGTGGTCCAACCGCGCAGCATATCGCCCGCCCACCAATATAACCAGCCAGGAAATATAGATCCAGATCAGGAAAACCGGGATCACGCCGAGCGCTCCGTAGATCACCCGGTAGCTGTTGAACTCGGAAACGTACCCGGTGAAGCCGATCTTCGCGATCTCGAACAATACGGCGGCCACCAAGGCGCCGACGAGCGCACTACGGAAGCGTGTCGTGAAGTTCGGCACGAGGTAGTACATCACGGTAAATGCCGAGAGTTCCAACAGAAACGGCAATGCCGGTATAAATACCTCGAACCCGGACGCAGCCGTGCGGTTGCCGCCGAGCAGCGCAACGGAAATCAGGTAGGAAGTGATCGTCAGGCTAGCGATGATCATGATCGGACCCAGCGTCAACAACGTCCAGTAGATCATGATGCGGTGACCGGTGGAACGGCCGGGCTTGACGCCCCAGATCCTGTTCAGCGCGTTCTCGATGGTAGCAAGTAGCAACAATGCGGTGGCCAGCAGCGTAACGAGGCCGATCACCGTCAACTTGCCGACCTGGGCGCTGAAGGATTGCAGGTAGTTGCGCACCACCTCGCCCGAAGCAGGCACGAAGTTGTCGAAGATAAAAGTCTCGGCAACGCGCGCCCATTCGTCGAAGACGGGAAACATCGCCAACACCGAGAAGATCACCGTGGCCAGCGGTACGAGTGCCAGCAACGTGGAGTAAGCGAGCGACGCGGCAAGCTCGAACAGTTCGCCGTCCACGACGACGCGCAGCCAGGAGAGGGCCGAGTGAAGCGGGCGTCTCAAGAAAAAAAGGCCCCGGATGCCGGGGCCTCGTCAAGCTGAAATGATCGGGACTTACATCGCCTTGGACAGGTAGTCCAGGTCGGCCTGTTCGGTCGGCCCCAGCGACCACGCACCGCGAGTCTTCGCATGCTGGATGGCCTGCTGGATCTGCTCCTCGGTGAGGTCGCGGGAGATCTTCAATTCCTGACCGGGGTAGATCAAGTCGGCGTCTTCGATCTGGTCACGATTCCGCTTGAAGATGAGGGGCCACTGGTACGGATCGTTGTAGATCTGGCTGTACCCGGAAATGCCCCACAAGTGCTCGCCGGCGACCACCACGTGCACATCGTCCGCCGGCTTCTCCATCATCGGCTCGGGAGCGGCAGCAGGTGCCGGAGCCGGTGCGGGTGCTGGGGCTGCCTCGGCGGTCGCGGGCGCTTGCTTGGCGCTGGCGCAGCCAGCGAGTAGTACGACGGAAACCAGCCCGGCGCCGAGGGCTTTATGGATGCCGTTGTATTCTTTCATTTCAGCTAACCTCCACTCAATGGTCGGTATTTGGTTGGTTTATGAGGCGAGTATAGTTAATGTCGTATCATTTATAAAGTCTTTTTCGCCCTGAATTTCCGCGCTTTTATCCCCGGACGCCAATCGATCCGGCGCGGCGGCGTATGCTAGCATCCCCTTTCGTTCAGATGAACGTTCGACACCAATCAGCATTCATTCCCTTATACCTGTCACGAAGTGAAAGTCACCATTTACCACAATCCTCGCTGCTCCAAGTCGCGTCAGACGCTGGAACTGCTCCAGCAGCACGACGTCGAAATCGACGTCGTCGAATACCTCAAGACCCCGCCGGACGCCGATCGCCTTGCGCACCTGTTGCGTACACTCGGCGTCGGTGCCCGCGACTTGTTGCGAACCGGTGAAGCCGCCTACCGGGAACTGGGCCTCGATGACCCGTCAGTCGATGAAAGCGCATTGCTCGACGCCATGGCGGAGCATCCGGTCCTGATACAGCGACCCATCGTCGTTGCCGGGGACCGGGCGGTTATCGGCCGACCACCCGAGAACGTGCATTCGTTGTTCGAATAGGACCCGTGGAAGTCCTGGTCCTCTATTACAGCCGCACCGGCGCCGTGGCGCGGCTGGCGCGGCATGTCGCGCGTGGCGTGGAATCCGTCGACGGCGCCGTCGCCCGGGTTCGAACCGTCGCGCCGGTTTCGGCCGAGTGCGAGCAGGTCCGCCCGGCGGTACCCGACAGCGGCGACCCCTACGCCGAGATCGACGATCTCGTCGAATGCGACGCGCTGGCTCTTGGCAGCCCGACGCGCTTCGGCAACATGGCGGCGCCGATGAAGTACTTTCTCGACCAGACCGGGGCGCTGTGGTTGAACGGAACCCTGGAAGGACGGCCGGCGGCGGTGTTTACCTCGTCGACCTCGCTGCACGGCGGCCAGGAATCCACCCTGTTATCGATGATGACCCCGTTGTTGCATCTCGGCATGGTGCTTGTCGGCGTGCCCTACTCGGTACCCGGGCTGACGTCCACCACCGGTGGCGGGACGCCCTACGGCGCGAGCCATTACGCCGGCCGCGACAACGACCGCGACGTCGACGAAGTGGAACAGGCCATCTGTCGCAGCCTCGGCGCCAGGCTGGCACGAATCGGGCTGGCTTTGAGGGCAGCGCGCGAGTGACTCGTTCTCATGGCGTCTCGCCAATGCCGAGACTGCGCAGAAACGGAATCGTCAGGCGGCGATTTTCCTCGAGCGATGCCCGGTCGACGCGATCGAGCAATGCGAAAAGCGCCGCGGTGCCGCGCGGCACGCGGCGCATCAGCCACTCGACCGTGGCGGGACTCACCTGCAGGCCCCGCCGTCGCGCTTCCCAGGCCAGCGCGTCGGCGCGCTCGGCCTCGCTCAATACCCGCACCCGGAATACGGGCTGCCCCGCTAGTCGCGAGACAAGGTCGGCCAGGGCGAACCCCGCGCCGGCGGGCGGGGCCGACGCCGCGAACAGCATCCTCCCTCCGCCACCGCGGCTGCGCTCGTAGAGATCCAGCAGGCGCCGTTCCCAATCGACGTCGCCGGCCACGCGGTCGACGTTGTCGATGCACAGCAGGGCGCGGGCGTTGAGTTCGGGTAGCAACTCGGCCCGAACGCCCGCCTCTCCGAGCGGCAGGTAGGCGCACAGTCTGCCCGATTCGCGCGCCCGCGCGGCGGTACCCTGCAGCAGATGCGACTTGCCGCTCTCGGCCGCCCCGTGCAGGTAGGCCATGCCCGGCGCCGAGGCCTCGGCCAATGCACGCACCGCGGCCAGTACCACGGCGTTGGGTCCCGGATAAAAAGCGTCCAGGGCCTTGCGGCGAGAAGGAGCGAACGGCAGGGGGATCTGTTCGGTCACGACTGGTGTCATTTCCCGTCGATGGGTAGCGTAACGGTAGCGTCGCCGTGCGGTTCCGGCGCACGGCAGGCGAAGGTGATCCGGGGGCCGGCCGCGCCGCGCCAACGGCCCACGGTCAACGCGCGCGACGGCTTTCCTCGCGAATACCCCAGTACCATACGTAATGGGCGCCGCTCATGACGGTGGTGACAGTCACGGCAATGACGAGGACGTCGAGGAACACCCCGGCGGAGAACATGCCGGTCTTGTCCAGCAGCACCACGATCACCAGCGCGATCTGCAGGAACGTGTTGATTTTGCTCACGATGCTCGGCTGCATTTGCACGTCGCCCTCGAGCGTCTCGAGGATCAGGTAGCCGCCGACGATCATCACGTCTCGAAAACCCACCAGCAGGAAGAGCCAGAACGGAATGTCGCCAAGCAGCGCCAGCATCACGTATGCGCTGACGATGAGCATCTTGTCCGCGATGGGATCGAGGATGGCGCCAAGTCGAGAAACGAAATTGAATCGCTTCGCGATATAGCCGTCGAGCCCGTCGGTGAACCCTGCCAGGAGGAACAGCAATAACGCGTTCTCGTAGGCCCGATCCCGCAGCAGGAGGATCATGACCGGCGTGGCGGCGATGCGTGCCAGCGTCAGGAAATTGGGAATCTGCGATAGCACGGGCGGGACAGGCAGTTTACTGGATGGTAAGCGTCGCGAGACCGGCGCCGCGCCGTCCGGCTTGGACTATAATCGGCAACGGCGGCCCCTTGCGGCCGCGATTAGACCACATTTTCCCCGGCAGTTCATCTACCCGCCATGACCTCCGACAAGTCCCGATCACTGTCCTACAAGGACGCCGGCGTGGATATCGCCGCCGGCGACGAGCTGGTCGAGCGCATCAAGCCGCTGGCAGCAAGCACGAGCCGACCCGAATGCCTGGGTTCTCTGGGGGGCTTCGGCGGGTTGTTCGCTCTCGCCGCGCGCGCCTACGACGAGCCGGTACTGGTATCCGGCACCGACGGCGTCGGCACCAAGCTCAAGCTCGCCATCGAACTGAATCGACACGACACCATCGGTATCGACCTGGTGGCGATGTGCGTCAACGACATCGTGGTGTGTGGCGCCGAACCACTGTTCTTTCTCGACTACTACGCGACCGGACGGCTCGACCCGGCGCGCGGCGAATCGGTCGTGTCGGGCATAGCCGAGGGCTGCCGGCAGGCCGGCGCCGCGCTGATCGGCGGTGAAACCGCGGAGATGCCCGGGATGTACGCCGGCGAGGACTACGACCTCGCCGGCTTCGCGGTCGGCGTGGTGGAAAGGCGTCATATCATCGACGGTTCGGCCATCGTGCCCGGCGACGTGCTGGTGGGACTCGCGTCCAGCGGCGTGCACTCGAACGGCTTTTCGCTGGTCAGGCGAATCCTCGAACTCAGCGACACCGGACTGGACACGAGCCTGGAAGACGGGCGGATGCTGGGCGATGCCCTGCTCGCGCCTACCCGGATCTACGTGCGGGCGGTGCGCGCGGTTCTGGAGCAGGCGAACGTGCACGGTGTCGCGCACATTACCGGCGGCGGCCTTCCCGGCAACCTGGTGCGCGTGTTGGGGGAAGGTCGACGCGCCGTCGTCGACGCGTCGAGCTGGACGCGCCCGGTATTGTTCGATTGGCTGGCCCGAACCGGCGGCGTGTCCGAAGACGAAATGCTGCGCACGTTCAACTGCGGTATCGGCATGGTGCTGGCGGTGCCCGAATCCCAAGCGGAAACCGTCATGGCCACGCTCGAAGCCGCCGGGCAGCCAGCCTGGCCAATCGGTCGCGTGGAATCCGGCGAGCGGGGCGTGGAGATCGTTTCGGGAAACCTCCCCGCGTGACCGGGGTTGGCCGATGACCGCCCGCCTCAAGGCCGCGGTTCTGATTTCCGGCAGCGGCACGAACCTGCAGGCCATTATCGACCACGTACGAATTCACGACGTGCCTTGCGACGTTCAGGTCGCGGTCAGCAACGATCCGGCAGCCTACGGGTTGGTCCGGGCGGCGCGCGCGGGCATCGCGACGGCCGTTGTCGATCACCGCGATTTCACCGATCGTGCCGCGTTCGATCGGGCGCTGGTGGACACGATCGAAGCACACCACGCGCAGGCCTTGTTCCTTGCCGGGTTCATGCGCATTTTGACGGACGAGTTCGTCGAGCGATTCCGCGGTCGCATGCTCAATGTCCATCCGTCGTTGCTGCCCGACCTGAAGGGTCTGAACACCCACCGCCGCGCCATCGAGGCAGGCCACGCCCATCATGGCGCGTCGGTTCACTACGTGACGCCGGCGCTCGACTCTGGGCCGGTCATACTGCGCGGACGACTGGACGTGGGCGAGGATCCGACGCCGGAGTCGCTGCAGCAGCGCGTGCATCGGCTCGAGCACCGCATCTACCCGCTCGCCGTGGAATGGCTGTCTCGCGGTCGTCTTCGGCTCGAGGGCGATACCGTCTACCTCGACGACCGGGCGCTGCCGAAGACCGGCGAGGAGATATACGACCGCGAGCTGTGACGCGCGCCGGGCGCGCGCGCACTATACTTTAATGAAGACGAGGTACCACGCGATGTCCTTCACCACGTCGTTCCTGTCTGCCATGTTACTCGGCGCCCTGTCGGTTCTCGTCGCGCCCGCGGCCGCGGCCGGACGGTCGGTCGACCAGCTCGAGTTGACCTATAGCGTGGCGTCGCGAGGCAGGGATCTTGGCCGTATCGAAGTGGCTCTCGACCAGGCGGGCTCGCCCGGTCATATCGAAGCCGTTACCCGGCCGAAGGGCCTGGCGACGCTGTTCGCCGAGGAGACCGTGGAGCGCTTTACTTACGCCGTCGTCGATAACGGCTGGCGCGCCATGGAGTACAGCGAGAGCGACGACGGCATTTCGATTTCATTCCGGTACGGCGACCGGTTGCTTGCCAGCGGCGCCGGCGATGACACCGACCATCCCGCCGACAGCCTCGTCGAACCGCAAGGGTTTCCGCTGTCGGCGTTCCTGTTGTCGGACGAGGAGTTGCCGCGGCGGGAGATCCTGATCCCGAGCAAACGCGGATTGCGCAGTTACCGCTACGAGAGACAGGGCGACGAGCGCCTGGCGGTTGGCGACACGCGATACGATACCGTCAAGTGGCTGCGGCAACGCACGGACCGCGACGATCGCGGCTTCTACATCTGGAGCGACAAGGCGACGCGCGTGCCGGTGAGGATCGAGAAATTCAGCGACGACGGCACGATGGTAATAGAGCTTCTGCCCGGAACGCTCGACAACGGTTCCTGAGAGACCGGTTCCCGATGGCACCGACGGGAGGGGCAAGGCGCCCTTCCCGGTTTGCCAGGCTTCATTCCTTCGCGTCGAATTCGAAGGTCAGTTCATCGTCGGCCACACCCACCCTCACCGATCCGCCGTGCTCCAGGCGGCCGAACAGCAGCTCGTCGGCCAGCGCGCGCTTGATCCGCTCCTGGATCAGGCGCGCCATGGGACGCGCGCCCATGGCGGGGTTGTAGCCGTGTTCGGCGAGCCATCGACGCGCCTCGGCGTCTATCTCGATGGAGACGTGACGGTCGAGCAACTGCTGCTCGAGCTCGAGGATAAACTTGTCCACCACGTGCGCCACGGTCTGTTCGCTAAGCGGGGCGAACTGGATGATCGAGTCGATACGATTGCGAAACTCCGGTGTGAAGGTCTTCTCGATCGCCACCTGCGCATCGCCCGTGTGATCCTGTGTCACGAATCCCATGGTATTGCGGGAAATCTGCTCGGCCCCGGCGTTGGTGGTCATGACGATGATGACGTTTCGAAAATCCGTCTTGCGCCCGTTGTTGTCCGTTAGCGTGCCATAATCCATTACCTGCAACAGGATGTTGAACACTTCCGGGTGCGCCTTCTCCATTTCGTCCATCAGCAGCACGGCGTGCGGATTGCGCGTAATGGCCTCGGTCAGCAAGCCGCCCTGGTCGAAACCGACATATCCCGGCGGCGCGCCGATCAGTCGCGAAACGGTGTGGCGCTCCATGTACTCGGACATGTCGAAGCGCACCAACTCGATGCCGAGCGTCATCGCGAGCTGGCGCGTGACCTCGGTCTTGCCGACGCCGGTTGGTCCGGAAAACAAAAAGGAGGAAATCGGACGGTCCGGATTGCCAAGGCCTGCCCGCGACAGCTTGATGGCGCTGACCAGCGCATCGATGGCCTCGTCCTGTCCGAACACCACGCGCTTCAGATCGGTGTCGAGATTGGACAGCGCCTCGCGGTCGGTAACCGACACGGTCTTGGGCGGTATGCGGGCGATCTTCGATACCACGATCTCGATGTCCTTTACGGAAATCTTGCGCTTTCGCTTCGACGGCGCCTGCAGTCGATTGAGCGCGCCGGCCTCGTCGATGACGTCGATGGCCTTGTCCGGCAGGTAACGGTCGTTGATGTAGCGTGCCGCAAGTTCCGCGGCGCTGCGCAGCGACGGGTTGGTGAACGTGACTTCGTGGTGCGCCTCGAACCGGCTTTTCAGCCCGCGCAGGATCTCGACGGTCTCGTCCACGCTCGGCTCGGTAATGTCGATTTTCTGGAATCGGCGAGACAGCGCCCGATCCTTCTCGAAAATGGTCCTGTATTCCTGGTACGTGGTCGAACCGATGCACTTGATGGTGCCGGAGGCGAGCAACGGCTTGAGCAGATTGGACGCATCCATGGCCCCGCCCGACGCCGAGCCCGCGCCGATGATGGTGTGAATCTCGTCGATGAACAGGATCGCGCCCTCGGTATCCTGGAGTTCCTTCAAGACCGCCTTGAGACGCTGTTCGAAATCGCCACGGTACTTGGTGCCGGCAACCAGCAGTCCGAGATCGAGGGCGAAGATGGTACTGCTCGCCAGCACGTCGGGCACCTCCTCGTCGACGATCTTCTTCGCCAGGCCCTCCGCAATGGCCGTCTTGCCGACACCGGCCTCGCCCACCATCAACGGGTTGTTCTTGCGCCGCCGGCAAAGGATCTGGATGGTGCGTTCGAGTTCGGCGTCGCGCCCGATGAGGGGATCGATCTTGCCGGCCCGCGCCTGTTCGTTGAGGTTGATGGCGAAGGTCTTCAACGGACTCTCGCCCTCGGATTCCTCGTCGACCTCCTCTCCCTCCTGGCTGCTGTCCGGCTGCTCGTGGCCGTCCACCGGGTGCTTGGAGATGCCGTGGGAAATGTAGTTCACGACGTCCAGACGGCTGACGTCCTGCTGCTGCAGAAAATACACCGCGTGGGATTCGCGCTCCGAGAAGATCGCGACCAGCACGTTGCTGCCCTTGACTTCCTTTTTCCCGGAGCTTTGCACGTGCAGGATGGCGCGTTGGATGACACGCTGGAAGCCGAGCGCCGGCTGCGGGTCGACCTCCCCGTCCGACTCGGGCAGGTGCGGAACCTGCTCGGAGAGAAACGCCTCGAGCTGCTCGCGAAGTCGCTCGGGTTTTCCGCCGCAGGCCCGGATGACCCGGGATGCCGACGGGTTGTCGAGCAGCGAGATCAGCAAGTGCTCGACGGTGATGTATTCATGGCGCGCGTTGCGCGCGTATTGAATCGCCAGGTTCAGTGAGACTTCGAGTTCGCGGGCCAACATTATTCGGGCTCCATCGTGCACTGCAACGGATGCTGGTTTTCCTGTGCGTAACCGAGCACTTGCTGCACCTTGGTTTCGGCGATTTCATAAGGGAAGACGCCGCAGATGCCGCTCCCCTTGTTATGAACCGTCAGCATGATCTGCACCGCCTGCTCGCGTGTCTTGTGAAAGAAACGCTCGAGCACCACCACGACGAAGTCCATCGGCGTGTAGTCGTCGTTGAGAAGCACCACCTTGTACAGGCGCGGCTTCTTGACCTTGGGTTGCGCCTCCTGGAGAGAGGTGCCGCCGGTTCGCTGGATTTCTTTCGAATCGCTCATTGCAACTGTCAGGTCTGTACCTTGTCGAGGCGAGGGGCCGGATCGGCCGGAAACGGACCTCGTACAAGGTCGCGGACGGTGTGCCAGGACATCAAAATAAATCCATTTGGAACAATTCTCAAGCCCTTGAAAATCACCAATTCGCAACCAACGCGGCCGCTCGTCCCGTACCGGCGCGTCGCGCGCGAATGGCGCCATTGGCCGACAAAAAAAGCCGCTTGAACCAAGCGGCTTTCCCGGGTGTCGGGCCGGCAGCGCGTCGCGGCGCCCGTTCCCGGCGCGACGACGCGGGGAACGGGCGAAACGAACGATTAACCGTCGGTGCCGAATTGTGCTTCCTCCGTGGAGCCGCGCATCGCGGTCACCGACGAGGCGCCACCCTGTATCACGTTTGTGACGTCATCGAAATAACCGGCGCCGACCTCGGCCTGGTGGCTGGAAAACGTGTAGCCCCGAGACTTGGCCGCGAATTCCTTCTCCTGGACCATCTCCACGTAGGCCGTCATGCCGTCGCGCACGTAATTTTGCGCGAGGTCGAACATGTTGTACCACATGCTGTGGATGCCGGCGAGCGTGATGAACTGGTACTTGTAGCCCATGGCACCGAGTTCGCGCTGGAATCGCGCGATGGTCGCATCGTCGAGATTGCGCTTCCAGTTGAACGAGGGCGAGCAGTTGTAGGCCAGCAGTTGGTCCGGGTATTCGCTTCTGATGGCTTCGGCGAAGCGGCGCGCCTGGTCGAGATCGGGCACGGCGGTTTCACACCAGACAAGGTCCGCGTAGGGCGCGTAGGCGAGGCCGCGGGAGATGGCCTGGTCCAGCCCCGGCCGCGTGACCCAGAATCCTTCCGCGGTCCTTTCACCGGTGACGAACGCCTTGTCGCGCTCGTCGACGTCCGAGGTCAAGAGCGCCGCGGCGTCGGCGTCGGTTCGCGCGAGCACGATGGTGGGCACACCCATGACATCGGCAGCCAGGCGCGCGGCGACCAGCTTCTGCACCGCTTCCTGGGTAGGCACCAGCACCTTTCCACCCATGTGACCGCACTTTTTCACGGACGCAAGTTGATCCTCGAAGTGCACGCCGGCGGCGCCCGCCTCGATCATCGCCTTCATCAGCTCGTAGGCGTTGAGCACGCCACCGAAACCAGCCTCGGCGTCGGCCACGATGGGCACGAAGTAGTCAACCTCGTCAGAACCAGCCGCGTGCTGGATTTCGTCCGCGCGACGAAAAGCATTGTTGATACGCCTCACCATGGTGGGCACGGAATTCACCGCGTAGAGGGACTGGTCCGGGTACATGGTCTCGGAGGTGTTTCCGTCGGCGGCAACCTGCCACCCGGACAGGTAGATGGCCTTGATGCCGGCCTTGACCTGCTGCACCGCCTGTCCGCCCGTGAGCGCTCCAAGGCAGTTGATGTAGTCTTCCGTATTGATCCGCCGCCAGAGCTTCTCGGCGCCCATGCGCGCGATGGTGTGCTCGATCCGTACCGAACCCCGCAGCCGCGCGACGTCCGCCGCGCTGTAGTCGCGCTTGACGTTCTTCCATCGGGGGTTTTCGTTCCACTCCTGCTCGAGGAGGCGGGCGACTTCGGCTTGATTCATGAAACTGGCCTCGCAACTGTTGATAAATGATTGAACGATGGGGAGATCATTGCTCGGAAGGTGCTGGCAAAACACTGTTTATGTATATATAAGTGTTTTAATTTCCAGAAGTTTTTCGAACGCGTTGCACTCCTGTCATTGAATTCTAGTAAGGCAGCATTATTTGACAAAGTAATTATTTCAATGTTTACTATTTAATTCTTTAATTTCGTACCCTCCCCGTGACGGGAAACGCCGCTCCCTACTACAAGCAGAACCGGCTCAAACAGCTCCGGGCGTTCTGCACCACCGCCCGCTGCGGGAGCATTTCCAAGGCGGCCGACAAGCTGTTCCTCAGCCAGCCGTCGGTATCGCTGCAGATCCAGGCGCTGGAACGTGAGTTGGACACCACGTTGTTCGAGCGCCGTGGGCCGAGCATTCGCCTGACGCCAGAGGGCCGCACCCTGCTGGAGATCTCCCTGCCGCTGGTACAGGGCATCGACTCCCTTACCGACACGTTCACCGAGCGCAGCGGCAACCTGGAGCAGGGTGAGTTGAGCATCGCGGCGGGGGAGTCGACGATCCTTTATATCCTGCCGGACGCGATCAAGCGGTTTTCCGGCCAGTTCCCGGGGATTCGGATCAAGCTGCACAACGTCACCGGTCGCGACGGCATGGAGATGCTTCGCTCCGACGAGGCCGATTTCGCCATCGGTTCGATGCTGGAGATTCCCGACGACATCGATTACCGCCCGATCTTCCAGTTCAACCCGGTGCTGATCACACCCCGGAACCACCCCTTGAGCCGGCTGGAAAACGTGACGCTGGAGGACATCGGTCCGCACGGACTGATCCTGCCGCCGCGTCACCTGAGCACCTGGCGCATGGTGGATGTCGTTTTCCATCAGCACAACATCCCCTACACCGTCACGCTGGAAGCCGGGGGTTGGGAAGTCATCAAGAAATACGTGGAAATCGGGCTCGGCATCTCCATCGTCACGGACATCTGCCTGACCGGCAAGGAGAACCTGGTTTCGGTGCCGCTCGATCGATACTTCCCCACCCGCAGTTACGGCGCGGTGACGCGCAAGGGCAAGTACCTCAGCATCGCCGCCCGCACGTTTCTGAAGATGATGGACCCGCAGTTCGGGGAAGAATCGAGCCGGCGCCCGCGGCGGATACCCGAACCCGCCTGACTGCCGCCAACCCACGGCCGGCGCCGAAATAGGCTAAAATCGAGCGGTTAGACCATGGTGTTTTCAACCCGTCCCGTGCCCACGTCAAACGCTTCCAAATGAACCCTCGCGCCACCCTCGCATGCGCCGTCCTTTTCGCCGGGTCGATTGGTGCCGCAAGCGCCTTCGCCGCCGACAGTATCGACGCCATACCGGTCTGCTACGACTTCGGCTGCAAGACGCGGCAGATCGTTTCGCTCACCGAGCGGCAGTGGGCCGAGGTCTCCGGCTGGTTCCACCCCGCCGCCGACACGCCCGAGGCGGAACGCCAGCAGATCAAGCAGGCCATCGGCTGGATGGAGGTGGTCATAGGCCAACACACGCCGACCCACCGCGACACCGGGCTCGACCTGGATTACGGCGGCGAATTTCCCGGCCAACTCGACTGTATCGACGAATCGCTGAACACGACGACCTACCTGAGGCTGTTCGAGAACTACGGTCTGCTCAGTCACCATCGCGTGCTCGACCGCGCCTACCGCCGCGCCATTTTCGACCAGCACTGGGCCGGACAGATAGAGGAGTTGTCCACCGGCAGGCGGTTCGCCGTCGATTCCTGGTTCCAGGACAACGGAATCCTTCCCTACGTGCAGGAA
>JAUIEZ010000087.1 GCA_030429665.1 Gammaproteobacteria bacterium
ACCACCAAACTTCGAGGACAACACCTTCGTGATCGCCGCCGTCAACGTCGTCTTGCCGTGATCCACATGACCTATCGTCCCGACATTCACATGCGGCTTGCTACGCTGAAACTTTTCTTTCGACACTGTATGACACCTCTTGTAAGATCGCTTGGGTTCGAAACCGCCCGCATCGGGAGACGGCGTCGCAACTTGTTGCCGGCGCGTCGCGCCGAAGTTCTATGGAGCCCACAACCGGATTTGAACCGGTGACCTCTTCCTTACCAAGGAAGTGCTCTACCGACTGAGCTATGTGGGCGATTCAGACTCCAAATAACAGACATCAGGCATCAATCTTCTCGATCCGGATGCCTGATGTCTGCCATCTGCCGATTGCCTTGGAGCGGGCGATGGGAATCGAACCCACATCATCAGCTTGGAAGGCTGAGATTCTACCATTGAACTACGCCCGCGAAGCAGACATCAGACACCTGGCGCCGCAATGGCGGGTGTCCGGGCCCCATCGGCAATATTCGACCGTACGCTGATACCTCTTTTCCGTGAACAGGTAATACCTAAAGCCGCAGGCTGTCCTGGTGGAGGGGGGAGGATTCGAACCTCCGAAGGCTGAGCCAGCAGATTTACAGTCTGCCCCCTTTGGCCGCTCGGGAACCCCTCCCTTTGAAAAACCGCAAACGCCGAATTGTCTCTAGAAATTCGCTACTTGTCAATTTGGAGCCCGCAGAGGGATTCGAACCCACGACCTGCTGATTCTTACCCGCTACTGCTTTCGCAGCCCGGCAACCCCGGCATCGGGGCGGCTCGCGCCCGGACCCGTCGGGCCGGTTTGGAGTCTGGACTTTCTCTTCGCCCTACGCCGGCAGGCGCTTAGGCGGGTGGTGTAAAGTCTCTACACTCGGTCCCGCCGGAGCCATCGGCCCGCGGAACCTAGCACGGGATTGCCAGCGCCGGACCGGGCCGGCGGTGAGGTTTCCCCGTTTTAGCCACCTCCACTTCAGGCGATTTCCCGCCGAAGGTGCAATTACTACAAATCAGCTGCTCTGGCCAACTGAGCTATGCGGGCGACGCGCACGCCAAAACACTCCCGCACCGGTCCGCCGTCGACGGACGAGTCCGAGGGGGCGCGATTTTAGGAAAACTCGGCCCGCTTGGCAATCGAGTCGTGACTCCGAATCCCGCGAAAACGCCACGGGATCTCGAAACCAAGCGGCGCCGGGCTCAACCGCGGCAGGGGAAGCTCGTCACCGAGGCCAACGCATCGCCCCATGTCTGCGCCTCGAGTTGCTCGCGGGCATGACGATCGGGGAGCTTCTCCACCTCGATCCAGCGAAGCGGGCCCAGGGTGCGCAATTCCGGCCGGTAGGTCGTCTCTATACCGTTTTCGCGCATGCGAGAGACGAAATTTCGTGCGTCGCTGGACTGGGAAAACAACCCGACGGAAAGGTATTCCACGCCGTTGTCCTCGAAACGATAGTGATCGACCTCCATTTCCGCGAGCTTCTTCTCCAGCGCACCGAGCGCGGCGGTTTCGTCGCCGGGGGCGTCGAGATACACGCGCCAGGTTTTCAGTTTGCGCGCGCTGACGGCGGTACGGTTGAAATTCAGCCCCATCTCGCCGAGCGCGCGAGAGGCGTCCGCGAACGTGGACTGGGTGAGGAACGGACCGATGCGCATGCACACCTGGCCACCCGTTCCACCCGCGTCGCCGCGCTCGGACAAGAGGGTCATGCTTCTTTCGTTGACTTGGCGTTGAGCCGCCTGGGCAGCGTCGGGTCCACTGTCGGGATGCCCCGTGGCCCACAGGTACAGGGCGACGTTCACCAGAACCAGCGAGAAAAACAGCCACTTCACGCGTGAAATTCCATCAAGGTGTAGAGCCCGTCGAGTACCAGGTTCTCGTGAAATGTCATCTTGCCGCCCCAATGATCGCGAAGCCAGGGGCCATCGCCCCCGGTGACCCTGATCACCGGTTCGTCCCCGGTCAGGGCCCGCGAATTGTCGATGAATCGATCCATGGAGGCAACAAGTGCGGTGCCGATGCCGAGCGCGATGCCATCGGCGGTGTTGTTCGCGGGAAACGGGGGAAAGCGTTCTGTCGCCTTGGCCAGGTATGGCACCCGGGCTTGAAACACGGACTCGAGCACGCGACGACCGGGCACGATCATGCCGCCGACAAAGACGCCCGACCGGTCCACCAGGTCCATGGTGATGGCGGTGCCGCAATCGATCACTACCGCGGGCTCGTCGCCGAGTCGCCTCGCGGCCACCATGGCCAGCCAGCGATCCACGCCGAGTTGCGCGGGATCGGCGTAGCCGTTTGTCATTCCCGGCACCGGCGAAGTGCTCCGTGCGAAGCGCGGTGCCACGTCCCAGGCCTCCCTGCACCAGCGGGTCATGGCATCGCGCCTGGCGGGATTTGCCACCAGGGAAACTAACACGCAGGCCGGCTTCGGCAGGGAGCGCCAGGTCGGCGGGACACCGTCCAAGGTGGCGTCCACCGGGCACACACCCGCGGCGTTGCGCTCTCCGGTCATGCGCCACTTGACGCGGCTGTTACCCACGTCGACCAGCAATGCCCGACGAGCCCCTCGAGCGGCTGCGCCGGTTCGATCAACCCCTGTGCTCATTCCACTTCGCCGGTGGTAATGCGCTTCAGGCCGCCGGGCGTCTCGACGAGCAACGCGCCGTCGGCATCGACACCCCTGGCGATACCGGATACCACGGTTTGCCCAACCTGCACATGAACACCCTTGTCCTGGTGGACATGGCGTGCGATCCACGCCTCGCGCAGTGGCTCGAAACCGGCCTCGTTGAACCGTGCCAGGACGTCGACGAGGTGCGAGATCAAGGCCGCGGCCAGGGCGTTTCTCGACACACGCGATGTCGCGTGCTCGGCCATCGACGTCACCGGACGAGCGCATTGGGCAGCCAGTCGTGCGGGCATTTCCACGTTCAGGCCTACACCGACCACGCACAGGCAGCGCTCGCCCAACTCGCCGGCGATCTCAACCAGGATGCCGCCGAACTTCGCGCCGCCCAGCATCAGGTCGTTTGGCCACTTCAAGGCCACGTCCGCGCAGCCGCAGTCGGCGACCGCGCGGGCGGCCGCCAGTCCCGCCGCCAGGCTGAGCCCGGCGCTCGCGGACGGCCCGCCCGGCAGCTCATGGGAGAACGAGAGCAATATGCTCGCGTAGGGCGCCGCCAACCAGTGCCGCCCGCGGCGTCCGCGGCCCGCGCTTTGAAACTCGGCGAGACAGGCATCCAGCGGACGTCCCGCGGCATGAGACGCCTTCATGTGGCGGTTGGTGCTATCCACCGTGTCGACGATTTCGATCGCCTTCACGCAATGCGTCGTCCTCGATGCCAACCCGAGTCGAATCCGCTCGACGTCGAGCAATTCCAGAGGTCTGGCCAGCCGATAACCGCGACCGCGCACGCTGTGGATCTCGAGTCCGTTGTCTTTCAATCTTGCGACATGCTGGTTGACGGCCGCACGTGTCACACCGAGCGCATCGGCCACGGCCTGGCCGGAGACGAATCCGCCGTCCGCCAGGCATTGCACCAGTCGGCGCGAGACGTCACTCATCGCCGGCGCTCCGTCGACTGGCCGTCGAGTTCGCGCAGGTGACGCAGCTTCTCGCGAATCTTCGCCTCCATGCCCCGCTCCACCGGTTCGTAATAGCGGCGCGAGACACCGTCCGGAAAATAGTGCTCGCCCGCCGCGTAACCCTCGGGCTCGTCGTGGGCGTATCGATACCCGCGACCATGTCCGAGGCCGGCGGCGAGTTTCGTCGGCGCATTGCGAAGGTAGGGCGGAACCTCGGCACTGCCCAGCCGTTCCATGTCGGCGCGCGCCGCGTTGAACGCCCTGTAGACCGCGTTACTTTTCGCCGCGACCGCCAGGTAAACCGCGGCCTGCGCGAGCGCCAGCTCGCCTTCCGGCGTGCCCAGGCGCTGGTACGCCTCGGCCGCCGACACCGCGAGCGTCAGGGCGCGCGGATCGGCATTGCCGACATCCTCGCTGGCGATGCGCACCAGCCGGCGACTGATGTAGTTGGGATCGCAGCCACCGTCGAGAAGACGCGCCAACCAGTACAGCGCGGCATCCGGATCGGACCCGCGAATCGACTTGTGCAACGCCGACGTCAGGTCGTAGAAGATGTCGCCGCCGCGGTCGAAACGCCGCATCGATGCGCTGGCGGCCTGGATCACCCGGGCGGCGTCGATCCGGATCCCGTCGCCGTCCGCGTCGTCGGCCAGGAGCACGGCGGTTTCCAGCAGGTTGAGCGCCCGGCGCCCGTCACCGTCGGCGGCATCGACCAATGTGTTCATGGCGTCCTCCTCGAGCGCGACCCCCCTGCCGCCCAGGCCACGCTCCGTATCAGCCAGCGCGCTCTCGACGATCGAACGAAGTTCCTCGGGCGACAGGGCCTTGAGGACGTGCACCCGCGCACGCGACAACAGCGCGTTGTTCAGGGCAAACGCGGGATTCTCGGTGGTGGCGCCGATCAGCACCAGGAGGCCCGTTTCCAGGTGGGGCAGGAACGCATCCTGCTGAGCCTTGTTGAATCTGTGCACCTCGTCGACGAAAAGCACGGTGGCTGCCTCGCGGTCGCGCGCCTCCTCGACCACGCGGCGCACCTCGCGAACGCCGTCGGTCACCGCGGAGAGCGTGTCGAAGGCGAGACCCGTGTGACGGGCGAGAATGCGTGCCAGGGTCGTCTTGCCCGTGCCCGGCGGCCCCCAGAGTATCATCGACGACAGCCGCCCGCTGCGCGCCGCGGCATGCAGGGGCCGACCGTCGCCAAGCAGATGAGTCTGTCCGACGAACTCGTCCAGGCTGCGAGGCCGCATGCGATCGGCCAACGGGTGCGTCGCGTGACCGGTCACGCCACTCTCCGGAACGTCAGGTTGACACGCTCGCCCTCGACACCGCGCTCGCGCGGCACGGCGTGGCGCCAGGACTGCTGCATCGGCGCGCGCATCACCAGCAAGGACCCCGGCGCCAGCGGTATCTCCAGCCGCAAGTGACGATGACGTTTGTGCTGCAGACGGAATCGGCGCGGACAACCGAGGCTCACCGAGGCGATCGGCGCCTCGGGCAGGAGTTCGGGCTCATCGTCGCTGTGCCAGCCCATCGAGTCGCCGCCGTCACGATACAAGTTGGCGAGGACGCTGTTGAACGTCGCGCCGGTGGCGCGCTCGACGCTATTGCGTATCGCGTCCAGGGTCGCGGTCCACGGAAGCGGCTCGTTGCGCAAGCCGGAGTACGTGTAGACGGCGCCCGCGTCGCCGTACCACGCGGCGAGACGCGGTGAATCCACCTCGCGGCCGAACAACCGCACGCGCGGCTGGCGCCAGTGCAGCGTCGCGCGTAGACGCCGCAACAGGAAGCCTGCCTCGACGTCGTCGAACAGCCCCGGCCGGTATTCTACGAGACCGTCCAGGAAGCTCTCGGCCGTGTCGTGCGACACCGCGGCCCGTGATTCACTCCACGCGGATTTCAAGCATGCCTCGCCCGATCATTCTGCAGCACCAGCCACACGCCGACCACGCACAGCGCCATTCCAGCCATGGCGGGTCGATCGAGGGTTTCACCGAACAACAGCCACGCCTCCACCGCCACCAGCGGCGGCACCAGGTAGAACAGGCTGGCCACGCGTGACGCGGCGCCGCGCCGAATCAGCCACATGAGCAGGCTGATCGCACCGATAGAAAGCACCACACACAGCCACGCCAGGGCAAACCAGAAACGAGGGTGCCACTCGATCTCGCCGGATTCCAGCACCAACGCGAACAATCCAACGAAGGCGCCGGCGGCGACGAACTGGACCAGGGAGCCGGCCAGCAGGTCCATGTTGGCACAAAAGCGTTTCTGGTACACGGTGCCGATGCTGATCGCGATCAACGCGGCCACGCACAGCAACAGTCCCGACACCTGCTGGCCCGCCAGGCTGAACTTGCCGAACACCACCAGGAACACGCCGACGACGCCCGCCGCGAATCCCAGCCACTGGCGCGCGACGACCCGCTCGCCCAGAAGAGGTCCCACGATTACCGCGGTAAGTAGCGGCTGGATGCCGACAATCAACGCCGCGACACCGGCATTCACGCCGACCTCGATCGCGCCGAACACGCCGCCGAGGTAAATCCCGTGAACCAGGATTCCGGTAACCGCCAGGTGAGCGAGGTCTGTCGCGCGACGCGGCATCGAGGCGCGGCGCAAGGCCACGAGCAACGCCAGCAATACCGCGACCACGGCGAAGCGCAGGGTCAGGAACGTCGCCGGCTCCGTGTAAGGCAGGCCAAACTTCGCCCCGATGAAGCCGGTGCTCCAAAGCAGGACGAAAAGCGCCGGCGCCAGACGCGCCACTACATCGGGGTTCACGGCGCAATTCTCCGCTCAGCGATCCGGCCACCGTGAACCAGCCACGTCGCCGCGGGATTCAATAGCCACGCTCTCGATCCACCAGCGGCCAGACCGGTTCACCGCGTTCGAGGCGCGCCAGGTTTTCCGCCAGGACCGGCGCCGCCGTACGCGGATCGGTAATGCTGGCCAGGTGCGGGGTCACCGTTACCGACGGGTGCGACCAGTACGGGTGGTCGTCCGGCAGCGGTTCGGTGCGGAACACGTCCAGCACCGCGCGCTCCACGCGGCCGGCATCGAGGGCATCGAGGAGCGCGTCATCGTCGATCAATTCGCCGCGACCTGCATTGATCACGACGGCGCCGGTTGCGAGTCCGGCAAACGTCTCACGATCCAGAATATTGCGCGTCTCGGGCGTGTTCGGCAACAGCAGCACCACGGCCCGCGAAACAGACAGGAACGCCGCCAGCCTGTCGCGGCCGGCGAAACAGGTAACGCCCTCGATCGAGGCACCGGTCCGGCTCCAGCCGTTCACGGGGAAGCCGAGTTCCAGCAGCGCCTTCGCGCACGCGCTCCCGAGCACGCCCATGCCCATGATCCCGACCGGGAAGTCCGGCGCGAATCGCGGGGCCATGCGCTGAGGGTGATCCCAGCGATCGGTCTCGTAGCGGTCCACGCGAAGCAGCGAGCCGAGAACGTGGCAGCATACGTACTCGACCATGCCCCGCGTCAGCGACGGCTCGACCATGCGCACGATGGGCACGTGCGAGGGAAGCGTTTCGTCGGCGAGCAGGTGCTCCACGCCCGCCCACATCGACAGGATGGCGCGCAGGTTCGGATACGCACGAAGCTCGCCGGGACGCGTACGCCCGACGATGGCGTAGACAACGGATTCGGGTTCGTCGATTTCGGCGGGCTGCCGCAGGTCGATGCCAGACGCCGCCGCCCGAATCTCGCGCATCCAGACGTCGGCAGCCTCGTCGTTGCTCACAAACAGGATGGTCATGGCGCGATTGTAACTTGGCTCACTCGCCCGGACATCGTTTTCGAGAAATAGGCGATCCGTTGTCGGCGGCACCTGCCAACGCCCTGCCCTCGCACCTATAATCGAACGAACACCGCAGTCTCGAACCACCCGCAACCGGATTGCCGACCGACATGACTCTCAGCTACATCCGACCGGACCGCTTCGCCTATCCCGGTCGCCGCTCCGACGTCCACGCACGCAACGTGGTCGCGACCTCTCAACCGCTGGCCGCCCAGGCCGGCATCGACGCGCTCAAGCGCGGCGGCAACGCGGTCGACGCGGCAGTCGCCATGGCGATCTGCCTGACCGTGGTGGAACCCACCGGGAACGGCATCGGCAGCGACGCCTTCGCCATCGTCAGCCACGGTGGAACACTCAGCGGGTACAACGGCTCGGGCCGTTCGCCGGCGGCCTGGTCCCGCGAGCGATTCGCCCACCTGGAGAAGATGCCGGAGGTAGGTTGGGAGGCGGTGACGGTTCCCGGCGCGGTCGATACCTGGGTGCAGCTGTCGGAACGCTTCGGCCGTCTACCCTTCGCATCGCTGTTCGATGCCGGCATCCACTATGCGCGTTCGGGATACGCCGTGAGCCCGGTGGTCCAACGCATGTGGTCGGATTCGGTGCAGCGGTTTCAGCATCTCGAAGGTTACCGGGACACGTTCATGCCCGGCGGCGCAGCCCCCGCAGTGGGTGAATTGTTCACCAACCCCGGACAGGCCGACACGCTCGAGGAGATTGCCCGAACGGGTGGCGAATCTTTCTACAGAGGCGATATCGCGGCGCGGATCGCCGCCGATGCCGCACGCCATGACGCGGCAATGACACAGGCCGACCTCGCCGGGCATCGCGGCGATTGGGTCGACCCCGTCCGCGTCGACTACCGGTCCGTCACGTTGCACGAACTGCCGCCCAACGGCCAGGGCATGGCGGCGTTGATCGCTCTCGGCATTCTTTCCCACCTGGACCTGGGCCGCCTCGCGCCCGATTCGGCGGACTGCATCCACCTTCAGATAGAAGCCATGAAGCTCGGTTTCGCCGACGCATTGGCCCACGTGGCCGATCCACGGCACATGCGCATCGATGTCGATACACTGCTAGAACCCGGGCGCCTGCGCCGACTGGCCGACCGCATCGATCCCGAACGTGCCCGGCAGGACGATGCGGCCGTCACTGCCGATCACGGTACCGTCTACCTGTGCAGCGCCGACGACGAGGGCACCATCGTGTCCATGATCCAGTCCAATTTTCAAGGGTTCGGTTCGGGAATCGTGGTGCCGCAGACCGGCATCAGCATGCAAAATCGCGGCGCCGGGTTCAGCTTGTCGCCGAACCACCCCAACTGCGTCGCCGGCGGCCGGCGCCCGTTCCACACGATCATTCCGGGGTTCCTCACCCGCGGCGGCCGCCCGTTCGGAGCGATCGGCGTCATGGGTGGACACATGCAACCCCAGGGACACGTGCAGTTGGTTTGCCGTCTCGAGGATTTCGCGCAGAATCTCCAGGAAGCGATCGACGCACCGCGCTGGTATATCGATACCTCCAATCGTATTTACCTGGAGGACGGATTCGACGAGGCGCTCGCGGCGGACCTTGCACGGCGCGGCCACCAGGTCAAATCGCCGCGGCATTTCGGGCTATTCGGCGGCGCGCAGGCGATTATCGCCACCGCCGCCGGGTTCCAGGGCGCCAGCGATCCGCGAAAGGACGGTTGCGCGGCGGGCTTCTAGCAGGATTGCACCATGAAAAACGCGACAAAAAACGCGACACGGAACGTCGGGTGGTTCACCGCCCGATCGAAAAATGACATAATGCTGCGCCTAATATTCAAACAACACTGAACTACCACGGCACCAACCGGGGGCACATGGACGTAAAGGGCGAATGGAATTCGCCGTTGAGGCCGAGCATTTGGGGGGCAATTCGGTCGTACCCGGCCATTGCGCGGCGGCGGACGTCAACCGTTACACTCCGATACAGACGTTGATCAAGAACGAACCCAAGTTGCAACCCCGCTCGCGTCAGGGCCTGCACTCCGTCGATGGCGAAACGCCCGATGCAGCGGACCAGGGACCCGGGTTCGTGCCTGGCGACGCGAGATTGCACATCCCGTCGAAACGAGGACTTCGAGTCATCGCCGACCTGGAAACCGAGTTGAGGCGCAACGGCCTTGATCCGGACCTCGTCGACCCCAACGTCGTGCTCCTGCCCAAGCGGTGGTTCCTGTTCCCGCGCGTGCGTCCCGAGGACGACGAGCACCGCTACATGCGTCGCGTGAGGACGCGGTCGGGACTGCTGACCCTGTGGGTCGGCATGCTCGCGATCATCATCGTCGCCGCGGCGGCGTCGATGCTGTACACCACCAATGAAATCTACCTCGAACCCCGTCGCCAGCAGGCCCACGAGGCGCTGCTCGCGATGGAACTCGACGAAACACTGGACAACACCAGCGTGGCGATTGACCCCGTCGATCCGAAGCTGCCCGACTGGCTCTGGACGAGTTTCTCGCCCGGCTGGTACATCGAGGACGCCGTCTACACGCGCACGCTGGATCAGGCCGATCGCGACATCGAGTTGTTGTCGTTCCTGCGGGAGAAGAAAGCGGTCGCCGTACGCGAGATCGAACCGGCCTATTCCAACGACAAGATCCAGAACCGGTTACGCGATCCCACGATCATCTATTTCGGCAGCGACTACGACAGGGCCTACCGGCGATTCGTCAACATGGTGCTTGCGGTCGCCACGATTGCGCGTGAGGACAACACCACGCCGGGCCTGGACACCATTTTCAATCCGACGCGCCGGGCCGAACTCATCGCCAAGATCACCTCGCCCAAGCCGCCCGAGCCGAATCCGTTTTACGACAATCGCGTCGAGGCCATCGTCGATTCCCTGGCAGCGGATTCACCCCTGGTCGGCGAACACAACGCACTACTGGCGCCCGGGGACGCCGAGACGGACAAGTTTCTCGAGATGCTGGACGGCATCTATCGAGACGTCGGCGCGCAGCGCTTCGATCAACTCTCCGAGAACGGCCTGGGTGCGATGTTGCGGGAACTGCCTTACGGCTGGGGCTCGACAAACCTGACTCGTACCTTCTACGAGGAAAAGCGCCAGCGACTCATCGACTGGAACACCCTCGAGTTGCGCCTGTTGATGCTGGATCTCTTGTACGGCGCGGAAGAACTTCCCCAGGAATTGCCGCTCGTGCACCTTTATCTATTCCATGTCGGCGGCGAAGCGTTCCATCAACTCTACGCCGAGGTCGCGAACGACAGGCTCATGCGCGACGCGGAAGCGTGGGTGGCATCGGATATCGAACAGGAGAACAGCCTGGCGAGTCGTGAAGAACGATTCATCGAGGCTTTTGCCGAATCCGCGGATCTCGCGCTGCCCGACGAGAACGAACCCAATGCCCGGCGAGTCGCCCTGTCGCTCATCTACAAGGCGGCGCGATTCCGCAATGCCTACGGCGCCGTGGAAGCCGCCGAAGACGTACTCGAGGCCCGTCCCTTCCTCGGACGCATGGGACTTCCCGTGCGGCAGCTCGACATCGACGAGATCAAGCCCTGGGGTCTCTACAAGGCGCGCCGCAACGGCTATTCCCACGAGGGACTCGATATCGGCGGCGAACTCGGCGAGCCGGCGCTGGCGGTGATGGATGGAACGATTACCAACGCGGGCTACCAGCGCGGCGGTGCGGGCAATTACCTCGTGCTGACGCAGGGCAATATCGAGGTGACCTACATGCACCTGCTGCGAGAGCCCACGCGGTCGAACTACAAGACGTTGCTCACGCGCGAGGAATTGAACGAATACGGCAACGACTCGACGCGCGGCTATGAGCAGGCTCTCAGGCGCTACGCCTCGATCATTCTGGGCAAGAGTATGAATTCGCTGACCGAGGCCGATCTTGACCTCGAAAAACTTCGCGCAACGTCGCCGTTCGACCGTGCCATGAGCGCGATTCGTCAGGGTAATCGGCCCAAGGTACGTAAAGGAGACGTCATCGCCAATATCGGCTTGTCCGGCAACGTGACGCAGAACAGCGCGCGTCCCGAGATGATCTATCCCCATGTGCACCTGGAAATCAACGACGGCCGCATCGACCCGATGCAGGTAATCGAAGGCATTGGGTCGCGCTGGTTCGAGATTCGGGACCATCATCTGAACCATCCTTTCTATCGCAGCTGGCTGAGCCAGAGCCACAACTGGAGCTGGTACAGCAAGTTCTACCCGAGCGGCGCCATCGCCGACGACAAGCGCGGCTGACGAACACCGTCGAAGCCAACGCGCCGGCGCGATCCGCTATAATCGCTCGCCAGCCCTCGTAGCTCAGGGGATAGAGCAATCGCCTCCTGGTAAAAATTGGGCACCGGGGACGGAAACGCCCCGCGTGAATCTGCTCAAATTCGGTGAACCCTTTCCGACAACGTCGGTGGCAATACCGAGCCAAGCCCGCTGCGGCGGGAAGGTGTAGAGACTTGACGGGCAGCACCTACGGGCACAATCGCCCAGGGTGAAGATAAAGTCCAGACCACGAACGGCCATGCAGCCGGTGGCGAAAGCCATGGTGGTACGAAGCGATAGGTCGCAGGTTCGAATCCTGCCGAGGGCGCCAAATCCTGTCGGTCCGCTTACGCGCATGCCATGCCGCCAAGCCAATGGCTGACGAATGCGCCCGCCGCGATCGCAGCCACCTGGCCGCGGCCGTCACGATTTCTGTGAGCCGGGCAGCGCGCACGGCAACCGTGCCGAGGGTACGCAAGCACTGTCTTTCTCGAGGTGCTTCTCGAGCCTGTCCCGCCAGGTATCATCGGCGAACGACGCGCCCGAAGTCGAAACCAGAACCCCTGCCAACACCAGGCAGGTCAATCGTTCATTCATGGATTTCCCTCTCTGTTTCCAGTTGATCGAGGTGCGGCAATCGTCGCGAGTCGGGTCGACCGCCGCTTCGAACGGGTCCTTGGATCTCGTTTTGCGAACCTGGCGGAACAACGCTGACACGACGCTGAACCGGACGATGCATCATTCGCCGGCTCGCGCGTGTCCGTACGCGCTGATTCAATTTTGTCGATCAATTGGTAGAATGTACGAATCCCCGCGCGGCATGGTCCGGAGTTTCGAACGATGAAAAGATCAAGAACAATTCGCACCGTCGCGCTTGGCGTTTTCCTTGTTACCTCGGCCGCCCTGACGTTCGCGACCCATGCCCGGGCGGAAGGGTTCGGGTTCGGGGCCGAACTCGGCCATGGCATCAAGCACAACGACGACGGCGCCGGCCTGTTCCTGCGAGGTATGTACATTGGACGTTCCGGCGCGGGATGCGGCGTCATCGTGGGCACCTGGGACGGCGATTTCGAGAACGACGTCGCCGGGTTGACCTGCGAGAAGCGATTCACGATGAGTATGAGCGATCGCCCGCAGGCCTCGATCGGCGTCGGCGTGGTGGACATAGAGCCGAACGAAGTCGTCAACTCCGACTGGGCGCTGGAAGTGCACGTCCGGTGGTTCATTACCCGTCATGTCGCTTTGTCGGCAACCCATTTTTCCAACGCCGGCCAGGAGCATCCCAACAAGGGTTACAACTTCGTTTCTCTCGAAGTCGTGTTCTAGGCCCACGGTCGGCAGGCCGCGCTCGAAACGTGGTATGTCCCTGTGGATAACTCTGTGAACAACTCTGGCTTGCTGGCGGAGTCAAGTACCGTTCGTCGACCGGCAAAAATATCCGCGTCTATAAGGCGTCACTTTTTTACTCTAAATAACAATAACTTGAAAAATCTATCTGTCGAGACTTGAAAACAATGCCTCGCAAATTGAATTGTGTATTTCCGGTAATGCCTTGTGCACAACTCGTTTAGCACGGTGGTTGGAAATCGAGGTGCCGACATCTCGCCACAGCGTTGTCCGGCTTCCCTCCCGCGTCGCCTGGGCGCGATGCTCTACGATACGCTGCTGCTTTTCGCCGTCCTGATGCTTGCCGCCATACCGCTCGCCTTCATTTCCGAACCCATCCGCGAATGGCCGCCGGTGGAGTGGACGATCCGAACCTATCTGCTGGGCGTAAGCTTCGCTTATTTCGCCGGGTTCTGGCACCACGGCGGGCAAACGCTCGGCATGCGCGCCTGGCGCCTGCGCGTGCTGGATCGCGATGGCGCGAAACCCACCTTCGCACAGTTGACGAAGCGGTTTGCCGGCTCGATCCTGTCTTGGATTCCGTGTGGGGGCGGCTTCGTCTGGATCGCGCTCAACCGGCGCCGCGAAGCCCTCCACGACCGCCTATCCGGCACCATCATCGTCCACGAGCCGCTTCGACGTGCCAGGTAGCGAATCGAACATGGCATTCGCTGAACGGCGGCCGGTGAAACGGCGGTAACGACATGATCGAGGCCTGGATTCCGATCACCATCGCCGCGGCGTTCTTCCAGAACCTGCGTTCGGCAATTCAGAAACACCTTACGGGCAGCCTGTCGAATACCGGTGCGGCCTACGCGCGATTTTTCTACGCGCTGCCGCTGGCAGCGCTCTACTTCCTCGGATTACGCCATCTCGGCGGGTTCGACTACCCGCAAGTCAATCCGACATTCCTGCTTTACTGCTTGGCAGGGGGCATCTGCCAGATCGTATTCACGGTGTTCCTGCTGTGGCTGTTCTCCTTTCGCAGCTTCGCCGTTGGCACGACGTTTTCCAAGCTCGAGGTCGTGATGGTGGCCGTGCTCGGCGCTATCGTGCTCGGTGACGACCTTGGCCCTCATGCCTTGCTCGCGGTGGTCATCAGTGCGATTGGCGTGGTACTGCTGACCATGGGCGCCACCCGCGTGTCCCCGCGCGCGCTTGCCGGGTCGCTGCTCGAAAAACCCTCCTTGATCGGATTCGCCTGCGCCGCCTGGCTGGGCGGGTCGGTGGTGTGCTTTCGCGGCGCGTCGCTGTCCTTGCACCACGACAACGCGGTCATGGCGGCCGCCAGCACGCTTGTCACGAGCCTTGCGATCCAGACGGTCCTGATGGGCGCCTACCTGGCGCTTGTCGAACGCGGACAGTTCACCCGCTTGCTGGCCAGCTGGCGCTGGGCGTCACTGGTTGGACTCACCGGCATGCTGGCATCGTGCGGCTGGTTCACCGCGTTCACCATGATCAACGCCAGTTACGTTCGCGCGCTCGGCCAGGTCGAACTGGTGTTTACGTACGTGGCCACGGTGTTCGTATTCCGGGAACGCATCAGCACCCTGGAAACGCTTGGCATCGTGTTGATCGGCGTCGCCATCGTCCTGATCGTGCTGGTGGATTGAGTCATGCCCGCTAACACGCGGCACACGGCCCTGCTGGTACTCCTGGTCGGATTCGTGGTGCTGCTGTTCAATGGCGGTTCGCGATTCACCATGGGTTTGATGCTGCGGCCGATGTCGGAAGACCTCGGCTGGGGACGCTCCACCCTGTCGCTCACCGTGACCGTGTTCATGATCGTGTCGGCGCTCGCCTTGCCGCTGTCCGGCCGCCTCGTCGATCGATTCAACACCTGGACGGTGCTCGGTGGCGCCATGTTCGCCTCGGGCGCCTCCATCGCCCTGATGCGCGGCATCGCTACGCCCGTGGAGGCGCTGATGCTCTATGGCGTCGTGTTCGCGCTGGCGTCCGCCGGTACGTCGATCACGCCCATCGGGGTCATCGTCAGCCGGTATTTTCCTCACCGCGCGGGTTTGGCGAACAGTATCGCGATCTCGGGCATGGGCGTCGGCCAGCTCCTGATCATCCTGGTGCTCACCCGCCAGCTCGAATCGGTCGGCTGGCGACATTCGTTCATGCTGCTCGGCATGGCGGGCTTGTTGCTGGTACTGCCGCTGGCGCTGCTCGCTATATCGCCGCGCACGCGAGCCCACGGCCAGCGACCGCGGGTCCCACCGGTCCCTTCCGACACCCGCGTCCCGAAGCGGTCTACAGCCAATCGGTACTTTGTCCTGTTGCTCGCGCTTTACGCGGTGTGCGGTTTCCAGGATTTCTTCGTCGCCACCCACGTGGTCGCGTACGCGCGGGACCAGGGCGTCGCTGCCGCGCTCGCCGGCAACCTCTATGCCTTCATGGGCCTGATGGGACTCGTCGGCGTGCTCGTGACCGGATACGTCGCCGACCGGTTCGGGCCCGCGCTGCCGACCGCTGCGTGCTTCGTGATCCGCGTCGGTATTTTCGCCCTGGTGCTGGTCACGGATTCCACCATAGCCATCGGCGCGTTCGCCCTGCTCTACGGTATGACGTTCTGGATCACCGCGCCGCTGACCGTGGTGTTCACGCGCAACTACTTCGGTGATGCCAACCTCGGCACCCTCACCGGCACAGTCACCATGATCCACCACGGCGCCGGCGGACTGGGCGCTTTCGCAGGCGGGTACGTATTCGACGCGGCCGGCAACTACGAGGCGATGTTCCAGGCAATGGTCGTTCTGTCGGCCGCCGCCATCGCGCTTACCTGGCTGCTGGCGCGCGCGTCCCGGAACTAGGTCGGCGGTTTGACGCGCATGGAGAAATCCACCGCTCGTACGTCCTTGGTGAGCTTTCCGCTCGAGATCCTGTCGACTCCCGTGGCGGCGATCGCGCGCACGCTTTCGATATCGACGCCGCCGGAAACTTCCAGCATCGCGCGGCCGGCAGTTATCTCGCAGGCATGGCGCATGTCGTCGAGGGAGAAGTTGTCGAGCAGGACGTACGGCGCGCCCGCGTCCAACGCTTCGCGGAGCTGATCCAGGTTTTCCACCTCGATCTGGATGTCGACCCCGGAGTCGAGCGAGCGCGCCGCGTCCAATGCCTGCGCGATGCCGCCTGCGGCCGCGATATGGTTCTCCTTGATCAGAATCCCGTCCCACAATGCCATGCGATGGTTGGTCCCGCCTCCGGTACGAACCGCGTATTTCTGCGCTTGCCGCAGACCCGGCAGCGTCTTGCGCGTATCGAGCATGACGCATCCGCGCGGATTGGGTGACAGTCCTTCGATCGCACGCACGTATTGGCGCGTCTGGGTCGCCACCGCCGAGAGCATCTGCAGGAAATTGAGCGCCGAGCGCTCCGCGCTCAGCATGGCGCGCGCGTCGGCGCGCACTTCGCACAGCGTATCGCCGGCCGCGACCTCATCGCCGTCGGCGCGTTGCCACTCGATGACGGCATTCCCGTCCAGCCAGTGAAAGCAATCGTCGAACCAGGCGCTGCCGCACAGCACCGCGGACTCCTTCGCCACGACGCGGGCGGTGATGCCACGGCCGGCCGGCACCAGTTGCGCGGTCCAGTCGCAGCGACCGACGTCCTCGTACAGGGCGTCCCGGACATTGCGACGCCTTGCCGCTTCGAGGGTTTCGTTGTCGTCGAACATGAAGGCTTTCCCGGATCTTCGGCTGAAATTGCGTGGAGGCGGCGCATTATGCCCGACGGCGCCCGCGCCGAACAATGAACACGCCGCTGGCGGTGATGATCAATGCACCCGCGATCGCTGCCGGCGTCGGCACTTCCCCCCAGAATACCCAACCCACGATGCCGGCAAACACCAGCAGCACGTACTGCAACGGCGCCAGGAAGCTGGCCTCGGCATAGCGGAAGGAACTGGTCATCAGGTACTGTTGGGCCCCGGCCATGACGCCCACCGCCGCCATGATCGCGATATCGGCGTCAAAGACGGGAAACTCGCGGGCGCCCACGACCCATGCCAGGGAAACGACGAACCCGAAAGCATTGTAGAACACGGCGATGGTGATCGGCGCGTCCTGCGCGCTCAGTTTCCGGATCCAAACCGAAACGAGCGCGCCGAACACAGCCGAGCCGATGGCGGCCGCGGTGCCCACGCCGATTCCATGTCCTCGCGGACTGGCGATCAGCAACATGCCGCCGAAGCCGACGGCGACGGCCAGCCAGGTATCCATCCTGACGCGCTCGCCCAGCAGGGGGACGGCGAATAGTGAAAGAAACATCGGCGCGGAATACGTCAACGCCGTCGCGTCCGCGATGGGTATGGTGGCGAGCGCGGAGAAATACAGGCCAATGCCCGCCGTGCCCAGGATCGACCGGATCAAGTGCTGCATCGGCTGCCCCGTGCGCAGCGCGCTCACCCCGCCCGAACGCGCGAGCACCCACACGAGCGGCAGCAGCGAGCCGGCGAAGCGGAAGAGCATGATCTCGGACAGCGGCTGGCGCTCCGACACGAGCTTGACCAGCGCACTCATGACGGCCATCAGCAACAGGCTGCCGAGCAACAGTGCTACCGCTTTGAGCGGCCGGTCACCCGGTCGCATGAGATGTTACCGGGCGACCGGCCGCATCAAGTCCGGGACCGGCGTCCACACATTCCCTGGGCCAGGACACTAAATGCTGAAGGATTCCAGCGTGGAAGGATGAAACAGTTCCTCGACAGCGATGCGCCGCGATGACAGCCCCTGGCGATGGTGATGGTCGAGAAACGTATCCAGCACCACCCGGTTAGCGGGCACGCCGTAGGACCAGAAGTCGTCCCCCATCAGCGCGCGGGCATCCTGCAAGCGCTCCTCGACAAAGGGCAGGGTCACCTTGGTCGCCGAGGTGTCGGACAGGTGGTCTAGCGCCATCTTCTTCGACGCGCCGAACGCCTTGAACAGGGCTGTCGGCAACCATGGATGCTGCTCCGCCAACCGTCGGCGCACGCCGAGCAGATGCATGATGGGAAAAATCCCGGTGCGTCGATAGTACTCGGCGCCGGCGGCCGCCGAATCGGCGAACAATCGACCCACGTGCGGATGTCCCCGGTCGAAGCACGAAAGCGTCCGCGGTCCGA
>JAUIEZ010000088.1 GCA_030429665.1 Gammaproteobacteria bacterium
CGAATTTTTCGCGGTTATCAACGGGCAGGGACCGTGCAATCGGGAACGTCTGCGTGCCCGAGTGGCAGCCTATGAGGACGGTCAATGGGTGCGCGACGCGGCGCTGGCGCATGCTGCCAAGCGCGCCGAGCGGTCACAGTAAGTACCGGGTCTGCCCTGGAGAGGAATCCACACTATGAATGAATGGCCATTATGGGAAGTGTTTATCCGCAGTCAGCAGGGTCTGGCGCATAAGCATGTGGGTAGTCTGCATGCACCCGATGCCGCTATGGCGATCAATAATGCCCGTGATGTCTACACCCGCCGCATGGAAGGCGTAAGCATCTGGGTAGTGCGTTCCAAGGACATCACCGCCTCCGACCCCCAGGATGCCGAAGCCCTGTTCGAGCCGGCCACAGACAAGGTGTACCGCCACCCCACTTTCTACGAGTTGCCCGAAGACGTGGAGAACATGTGATGACGCCGGCGGCCGATGCGGACGATGCGCTGTTCGAATACCTTCTGCGCCTGGGCGACAACGCGCTGATTCTCTCCCATCGCCTCTGCGAATGGTGCGGCAACGGACCCGTCCTCGAAGAGGACCTGGCGATTTCCAACGTGGCACTGGACCTGCTCGGCCAGGCTCGCTACTGGCTCGGCCAAGCCGGCGAGGTGGAGAACAAGGGACGCGACGCCGACACGCTTGCCTTCACGCGCGACGGCATGGACTTTCGCAACGCCTTGCTGGTGGAACTGCCCCGGGGAGACTTCGCCCGCACGACGGCGAGACAGTTCCTGTTCGACCACTGGCACCTGCTCCTGCTCGAGGCGCTGGCCGGTTCCTCCGAGCCGCGCGTCGCCGACGGCGCCGTCAAGGCGGTCAAGGAGGTACGATACCATGTCGAGCGAAGCGACGAATGGATGGTGCTGCTGGGCGACGGGACCGGCGAGAGCCGCGACCGTATCAACTCGGCGGTGTGCGAGATGTGGCCCTACACCGGCGAGTTGTTCGAATCCGACGGCGTGGTGCGGACGCTGGCCGACAAGGGCGTGACGACCTTACACGAAAAGCTTCGCGACCCCTGGCGCGCGCGCGTCGAGCGCGTGTTGAAACGGGCGACCATCGAACCACCCGCCGACAGCTTCATGCACGGCGGCGGCTACCACGGCGTGCACACCGAGCACCTGGGCTACCTGTTGGCCGAGATGCAGTTCCTGCAGCGCGCGTATCCGGGCGCGCAGTGGTAGCGCGCGCCGCAACGGCCGGCCGGGCCGACGTCGAGTTGATCTGGCGCTGGCTCGAAACCGTCGTCGATCCCGAGATCCCGGTGGTATCCGTCGTGGACCTGGGAATCGTGCGGGACGTCCGCTGGCACGAACCACCATCCGGCCCGCTGCTGGAAGTGACGGTGACGCCCACCTACAGCGGCTGCCCGGCCACCGAGGTCATCACCGCGTCGATCCGCGAAGCGCTTCGGCATCGAGGCATCGAATCGCTGCGCATCGTCAATCGGGTCGCGCCGCCGTGGACCACCGACTGGATCAGCGAGTCTGGCCGGCGCAAGCTGGAACGCTACGGCATCGCCCCGCCCCGCCCTCTGTCGCCGGGCGCGACGCCGCCATGCCCGCGTTGCGGCGCCGAGGACACCGAGTGTATCGCCCGATTCGGTTCGACGCCGTGCAAGGCGCTGTATCGCTGTCGCGAGTGCCTGGAGCCGTTCGACTACTTCAAATGCCACTGATTCGCGTCGCGACATGCCCCGCTTCTACCCGTTGACCGTCGCCGACGTGCGCCCGGAGACACGCGACGCGGTGGTCGTTACCTTCGACGTCCCGACCCGACACGCCGACGCATTCCGTTTCACGCAGGGTCAGTACCTGACCCTGCGCGCCATCATCGACTGCGAGGAAGTGCGGCGCTCGTATTCCATCTGTACCGGAGTGAACGACGACCGCCTGCAGGTGGGCATCAAGCGCGTGGAAGGTGGCCTGTTCTCCAACTGGGCGGCGGACCACCTTGCGGCGGGAGACGTCGTCGAGTCCATGCCACCGGCCGGCAGCTTCTTCGTGGCGCTCGATCCTGACGCGCGGCGCCACTACGTGGCGTTTGCCGGCGGCAGCGGCATCACACCCGTGCTCGGCATTCTGCGCACCACCCTCGACACCGAACCGGGCAGCGTCTTCACCCTGTTCTACGGCAATCGGGCGTCTTCAACGATCATGTTCCGCGAGGTACTCGAGGACCTCAAGAACCGCCACATGCAGCGGCTCCAGGTGGTCCACGTGCTCGAACGCGAGCAACAGGACATCGATCTGTTCAACGGCATTCTCGACCGCGACAAGTGCGACGCGCTGCTTGAACACTGGGTGGATCCGGGCGATATCGACGTGGCGTTCCTGTGCGGACCGGAGGCCATGATGCTGCAGGCGTCCGAGTCGCTGCAGGCCTCGGGCGTTGAACGGCGCCGCATCAAGTTCGAACTGTTCGCCAGCCCCGGCCAGGCGCGACGGCGCGCACCCGCGGCGCCCGCGGCGCGGCAGCAGCCGGACTGCGAGGCCACCATCGTCATCGACGGCCGCCGCCGCACGCTGGCAATGCACAAGGGTCGCCAGTCGGTGCTCGACGCCGCCCTGGCCGAGGGCATCGAGTTACCGTTTGCTTGCAAGGGCGGCGTGTGTTCGACGTGCCGGGCGTTGTTGGCCGAGGGCGAGGTGGAAATGGACGCGAATTTCGCGCTGGAAGATTACGAGGTCGCGCGCGGCTACATTCTGACCTGCCAAAGCTACCCGGTCACGGACCGGGTGGTCATCGATTTCGACCAGTAAGGAGACGGCATGAGCGGCGAGACGGGCATCGAGGAATATATCGCCGGCGGCGGCAGGTTGAGCGCGCCGGAAAACGCGCCGCCGCGCTACCGCGGCGAGATCATGCGATTGATCGCCACCTTCGTGGATTCGGAAATGGCCGGCGCGGCGGGATTCGCCGACGCCATCAACTTCGCGCCGGGCCTCGCCGAGCGCATCCACGCCGCCCGCATCGTGCTCGAGAAATTTACCCATGCACGCATGGCGCTGTCGCTGATGGCGTCGTTCGGCGCCAACACCGATCGCTACGTCGACCAACATCCGTGGTCGGCTCGGCTCGGGCGCGATGCCGAGCTGGGCACCCGGCGACAACCCGGCGACATGCGGTTGAACGTATTTCACTACCCGCTTTCCGGCTGGGACGACGCGGTTACCATGAACACGCTGATGGGTTCGGCCACGGTCGTCCAGCTCGGCGAGCTTGCGGAGTGCTCCTACCAACCGCTGTGCGACGTCATGGCGGACGTCGTCCCGACGGAGGAACGCCACGCCGAGCTCGGACGCGCGGGCCTGGAACGATTGCTCGAGCGCGGCGCCGATCGCGCGACGATCCAGGCGTCGGTCGACTACTGGCACCCCCGGGTCGCGGAGACGTTCGGACGACTCGACTCGGACCGCTTCGGCATGTACCGGAGACTGGGACTGCGCCGGCGAGACAACGACGCCCTGCATGCCGAGTGGCGCATTCGTTGCGACCGGATACTCGCCGAACTGGGTCTGGCAACGCCCGGCCCTGTTGTCGGGAAGCCATCGTGATCGTGCTGGAAAGTTACGCCCTCGGCGCATGGCGGGGCGGCGTCGACGAATCGCGGGTCCTGCTGCACGCCGCCACCGGGGAACCCGTGGCGGAAATGCGCCGCGTGGACCTGGATTTCGCCGCCATGCTCGACTACGCGCACCGCGTCGGCGGCCCGGCCCTGCGAGCCATGACCTTTCACCAGCGGGCGCTCATGCTCAAGGCCGTGGCCAGACACCTGATGGAGCGCAAGGCGCACTACTATGCGCTGTCCGGCGCCACCGGCGCCACGCGCGCCGACGCCTGGATCGATATCGAGGGCGGCATCGGCACCCTGTTCACCTACGCCGGCAAGGGACGGCGGGAGCTGCCCAACGACACGGTGTTCGTCGACGGCGAGCCGGAGATGCTTTCGAAACGGGGCAGCTTCCTGGGCCAGCACATTTGCACGCCGCTGCGGGGAGCCGCCGTGCACATCAATGCGTTCAACTTCCCCTGCTGGGGCATGCTGGAGAAACTCGCGCCCACCCTGCTGGCGGGCATGCCCGCCATCGTCAAGCCGGCCAGCCAGACGGCCTGGGTCGCCGAGCGCATGTTCCGGGACATGGTCGATTCGGGCCTGCTGCCGGACGGCGCGGTGCAACTCGTCTGCGGCGGCGTGGGCGACCTGCTCGACCACCTCGACGGCCAGGACGTGGTGACATTCACCGGCTCGGCCAGCACCGGCCGGCGGCTGAAGCAACACCCGCGCATCGTCGAACAGTCGACCCGCTTCAACATGGAGGCCGACTCGCTGAACTGCGCCCTGCTCGCCCCCGACGCGACGCCGGGCACGGGGGAGTTCGAACTGTTCGTCAAGGAAATCGCCCGCGAGATGTCCGTCAAGTGCGGCCAGAAATGCACCGCCATTCGACGCGCCATCGTGCCGGCCGGACACGTCGACGCAGTGATCGACGCGCTGCACGCGCGCCTGGCGACGCTGAAGATCGGCGATCCCGACGACGAGCACACCCGCATCGGGCCGCTGGTGGGCCTACAACAGCGAGACGAGGTGTTGTCGCAGGTAATTCGCCTGCAGGAAGGCGGCGATCTCGTGATTGGCGATGCCGACTTCCACCTTGAAGGCTACGAGCGCGGCGCCTTCGTTTCACCGATGGTGCTCTACGCCCACGATGTCGCCGACGGCGCGGCGGTCCACGAAGTGGAGGCCTTCGGCCCGGTGACGTCGCTGATGACTTACGACGACCTTGCCGGGGCGGTGGAGCTGGCGCGGCGCGGCGCGGGCAGCCTGGTTGGTTCGATTTTCACCGGCGACGCCGACGTGGCGCGCGAACTGGTTCTGGAGTGTGCCGCCCACCACGGACGCATGCTGGTGGTCGACAGCGAATGCGCGGCCGAATCGACCGGACACGGCTCGCCGATGCCGGGACTGGTCCACGGCGGACCGGGCCGCGCCGGCGGCGGCGAGGAACTGGGCGGCATCCGCGGCATGCTGCACTACATGCAGCGCACCGCCGTGCAGGGAGCGCCCCGCACGCTCGCGCGAGTATGCAATCGGTGGCTCCCCGGGGCGCCGCGACGGGAGGGACGGACGCACCCGTTTCGCAAGCAATTCGAGGAACTCCGGATCGGCGACTCCCTGGCGACTGCCGAGAGGGAAGTGACTTTGGCTGATATCGAGCACTTTGCCGAATTCACGGGCGATCGGTTCTACGCTCACATGGACGAGGCCGCGGCGAAGGCAAACCCGTTCTTCGACGGACGCGTCGCCCACGGCTACTACGTGGTGTCGATCGCCGCCGGGTTGTTCGTGGACCCGGATCCGGGTCCCGTTCTCGCCAACTACGGATTGGAAAACCTGCGTTTCCTTCGTCCCGTGTACCCCGGCGATGTCGTGCGCGTGACGCTGACCTGCAAGCAGAAAACGGCCCGGGAGGGCGAGAGCTTCGGCGAGGTGCGCTGGGACACCAGGGTCTTCAACCAGGACGACGACGTGGTGGCGCAGTACGACGTCCTGACGCTGGTTGCGCGCGCGCATTCGACCGAATCCTAGTCAATGGCCTGCGGCCGCCCTTCCGGCGTGATGCCTTGAGGCCACATTCCGTTCGCGATTACGACAATCCGCGGTTCAGTTACCGAACACCGTGATCACGACTTTGCGGGTATGCGGCGACGTGCGATGCTCCCACACGTAGATCCCCTGCCACGTGCCGAGCATGAGTCGCTCGTGCTCGACCGGAATGGTCAGCTCCGTGGCCGTGAGAACGGTACGCACGTGGGCCGACATGTCGTCGGGGCCTTCCTCATCGTGCTTGAATCGCGCATCGCCGTCCGGCACCAGGTCGGAGAAAAAGGTTTCCAGGTCGCCGCGAACCGCCGGCGCCGCATTCTCGCAGATGATCAGCGAGGCACTGGTATGCTGGATGAACACGTGGCAAAGACCGGTGCCGATGCCGCTGTTGTGCACCATCGTGCTCACCCGGTCGGTGATATCGACCGTGTCTCGGCCGCGGGTGGAAATACTTGCCGTCTTTCGATACCACATTGCCTTGTTAACTCTCCAGTGCGAGATCCGGACCAACCTGCCGCCCATTGTCTCTCATCGGCGGCTTGTCACCAAGCGAGACAGGGGCCGGCGGAATCGCCACCATGAACGCGGCTCGCGCGATACAATCTCGCGGCCGGACCGGCCGCACGGCCGGCATTGAAATGGGAATGACAAAGTGACCAAATCGCTACAAGACAACCTCCGCGCCGTCGAAGAGAGCGGCGCGGCCGCCGAATTGTCGCGCATTCGCCGCGGCATCGAGAAGGAGAGCCTGCGCGTGGGCCCGGATGGCGTCATCGCCGACACGCCGCATCCGGAGGCCCTCGGTTCCTCGCTCACCCATGAATGGATTACCACGGACTACTCCGAGTCGCTGCTCGAATTCATCACGCCGGTGCACGAAGACATCGACGCCATGCTCGATTTCCTCACCGACCTGCACGTTTTCACCTACGCCAATATCGGCGACGAGATCCTGTGGACGAACTCGATGCCGTGCATCCTGCACGGCGACGCCAGCATTCCCATCGCCGACTATGGCACCTCCAACACCGGATTCATGAAGCACGTCTACCGGCGGGGGCTGGGCCATCGCTATGGCCGGCTGATGCAGACGATCGCCGGCATTCACTATAATTTTTCGCTTCCCGATGAGTTCTTCGCCCGCTGGACCGGCGATTCCGGCGTCGACGCGAGGTCGGCGCGCTACCTGGCATTGTTGCGCAATTTTCATCGACATTGCTGGCTGGTGCTTTACCTGTTCGGCAGCGCACCAGCGGTTTGTCGAAGCTTCGTCGAGGGCCGTGACCACACCTTGACGCCCTTCGGGCGCAACAGCTTCTACCTGCCACACGGAACGACATTGAGAATGAGCCGCCTGGGCTACCAGAACAGCGCCCAGTCGGACATCCACGTGTGTACCAATTCTCTCGACGAGTACGTGCGCACCCTGCGCGCCGCCACCGAGCAGAACTATCCGGCGTACGAGCGTATCGGCGTCAATGTGAACGGCGACTGGCACCAACTCAACTCCAACCTGCTGCAGATCGAGAACGAGTTCTACACGGTGATACGCCCCAAGCGGACCATTCGGCCGCTGGAGAAACCCACCACCGCGCTGCGCGAGCGCGGCGTCGAGTACATCGAAGTACGCAGCATCGACCTGAATCCCTTCGAGGCGATCGGCATCGACGCCGACTCGATCCGCTTCATGGACGCCTTCCTGCTCTACTGCCTGCTGGCCGACAGTCCGTACATCAGCCGCGACGAGGAAAACGAGATCGCCTGCAATCGCGACATCACCGTGACCCAGGGCCGTGCCGAAAACACCCGTCTCTTTCTGCGCGGCGACAAGCGCTCGTTCCGCGAAGAGGCGCACCGGGTGTTGGATGGAATCGAACAGGCCGCCGAACTGCTGGACGCCCATGCCGGGAACGGCCACGTCTCGGTCGTACGCCGCAGCCGCGAAACCATCGACCACCCGGAATTGACGCCGTCGGCGCGTATCATCGAGGAGATGAACGGCCACAACGAGAGCTACTTCGAGTACGCCATGCGAATAGCGATGCATCACGAAGCGCACTTCCAGGAGAAAACGCTGTCGGCGACCCGTCTTGAATCGCTGCGCGAGGAGTCCGAGGCCTCGCTGGAGAGAACTCGCCGACTCGAGGTGGAACAGACCCAACCCTTCGACGAGTTCCTGGCCCGCTATTTCGACGGCTGAGTCGTCGGCGCGCGATCGGCGTGCCGACGAATCTCACGCGCTGCGGATGATGTAGTCGTAAAGCTGCTTGTACTCTTTCTCGACGATCCCGCCGAACAGCGGGTCCCGGCTTTGCTCGACCTCGTCGCCGACCGCCTGCAACTCCTCGTCCGACAGCGCTCGTTTGAGGGTGGGGAACACCCTGCCTTCCTCGAGGTCCATGTGTTTTCGCTGGAAGTCGATGTATTCGCGCCCGGCGCGCACGAACTCGGTGCGCTCTACCAACTGCTCTTCGCGAACCGCCTCAACCACGGCGTTGAAGTTCTGACCCAGCGAAATCACTTCCTCGTGCTGTTTCTTGCATTCCTCGACCTCGCCGACCGACTGCCCCTCGGCCTCTTCGAAGCGCGCGATGAGACGTTCTTCGAGGGGATGGTGGGCGACATCCACGTAGCGGATGATGTATTGCATGATGTCCTGCAGCATCGACACGTTCGGATTGCCGCCGTTTTCGACCACGCCGATCTCGCGCTCGAGCAGATCGATCAGGCGGGCGATGTTGCGATGCTGTTCGTGAAGAACGTCGAGTGGTTTGCTCATGGATACTTACGCGAACGGGTTGAATTTCAATTGTCCCGGAAGTTAGCACGGAACGAATCACGCGGACTGTCTCAGATCAGGGGGAAGCGCACGGGAGAGACAGCGAAACAAGGACAAATACTATTTAAAACAGAATGATGTAAAACATATATGATAAATCAATGGAATTACGTCACACGACGAGCGGCCACTGCGCCCCGACCGACGGCGCCGGTCCTATCGCTGCGCGGCGATCAGTCGATCCATGAAGGCATCCACCGCGGCGACCTGGTCCAGGGTGACGTACTCGTCGCGTTGGTGTGCCTGGTCGATGGACCCGGGACCGCAGATGACCGTGGGAAAACCGGCCTCGTGGAAGAGCCCCGCCTCGGCCGCGTATGACACCTTGCGGGTGGTGGTAATGCCCGTCAGCCGCTGCACCAGCTCCACCGCGGGGCTACCGGGCGCCACGTCGAACCCCGGCGCGCGCGCCAGCGTTTCGGTAACGATGCCGGCCGCCGGGTGCCTTTGCCGCATTGCCGGCAGTATCTCGTTCTGGCAAAAGTGGTCGAACTCGTCCAGCAGGCGCGTGGCATCGGATTCGCGCACCGCGCGGATATCCCAAACGAACTCGCAATCGCGCGAGACGATGTTGATCGCGGTACCGCCGCGAATCACGCCGACGTGCACCGTCGTATACGCCGGATCGAAGCCCGTATCCTCCCGGCACTCCTCGATAAGCCTTGACGCGGCATCGTCGAGGTAGGTGACCAGGCGCGCCGCCGTCATCACCGCGCTCACCCCGCGGTGGGTCTGGCTCGAATGCGTTTCGTACCCCGTCACACGCGTCCTGAGCGCCACGATACCCTTGTGGGCGCAGACGCTTTCCATGTCGGTGGGTTCGCCGACCACGGCGGCACGGCACGGCGGCAGGCGATCCGCGATCGTCTCGATCATGCGCGGCGCCCCCAGGCAACCGACCTCTTCGTCGTAGGACAGCGCCAGGTGAATGGGCCGGGACAGCGAGTTCATGCGCGGCACCGCCGACAGCGCCGCGGCGATGAACGTCTTCATGTCGCAAGTACCCCGACCGTACAGACGATCGTCCGCGACCCACGGATCGAACGGGTCGCGCGACCAGGCCTGACCATCGACCGGCACCACGTCCGTATGGCCGGAAAGAATGACGCCCCCCGGCTCCTCGGGACCGATGGTGGCGACCAGGTTGGCCTTGCTGTCGTCGTCGTTGGGCACCCTGAAACTCTCGATCCCGTGGTCGTCGAGGGTGTTTTCCACGAACTCGATCAAGTCGAGGTTGCTTCCCCTGGACACGGTGTCGAACGACACCAGGCGCCGACTCATTTCGAGGGTGTCAATAGGCTTCATCTTGCTGGTAACATGCGCGCTCGCGATTACTTGTGATCCCGACTTTATCAAATCGCGAGCGAACGGCGGCGGTCGCCGTCGCCCCCGCGCGGCAAGCGTGGTCCAACCCCCTACTTCTTACCTCCGACATGCTGGCAGAACTGCACCAGGTTGACCTCGGATTTGGCGGCGCACCGCTGCTCGAACGGGCAAGTTTCATCGTCGAACGCGGCGGCCGCGTTTGCATCCTGGGCCGCAACGGCTGCGGCAAGAGCACATTGCTGAAGTTACTTGCCGGGCAGATCGAGCCGGATGAAGGGACGCGGCGCGTGGCCGAATCGTTGCGCATCGGATACCTGCCGCAGGAAACCCGCGCTGCCGGCGACGGCGCGTTCACGGGCCGGGCGATCGACATCGCCGTGCAAGGCAGCAACGGGCTGACCGTACCGGCCGAGAAAATGCTCGACCGACTCGCGGTGCCGCCCGCCGCGCGCTTCGAAAATCTCTCTGGCGGCCAGCGGCGGCGCGTCCTTCTAGCTAGGGCCCTGTCCGGGAACCCGGACCTGCTGCTTCTCGACGAGCCGACCAACCACCTCGATCCCGACATCATCGAGTGGCTGGAAAAATTCCTCGCCAAACCGGACCTGGCGCTGGTGTTCGTCAGTCACGACCGCCGCTTCCTGGCCAACGTGGCGAACGAAGTGGTCGAACTCGATCGCGGCCGGCTCCACCACGGACGAATGGGATACGAACGCTACATCGAGCAGCGTCGCGCGCGACTCGAGGCCGAAGCCGTCGAACAGGCCCGTTTCGAGAAACGCCTCGAAGAAGAGGAAGCCTGGATTCGCACCGGCATCCAGGCACGCCGCACGCGCAACGAAGGCCGCGTTCGGCGGCTGCAGGCCATGCGCGAGCGACAACGGGCCTACCGTCGTCCCCAGGGAAAGGCCCGCGCCGGTACGACCGCCGGCGAGGCCTCCGGAAGGATCGTCGCACGGCTGCAGAGCGCCGGGTTTTCCTACGGCGAAAGCATCGTTCTCCGCAATATCGACTTCGAATTGCTGCGCGGAGACCGCGTCGGCATCATCGGCGCGAACGGCAGCGGCAAGACCACCCTGGTCAAGCTCATGCTCGGCCAGATCGAGCCCGATCATGGTTCCGTCACCATCGGCGCACGCGTCGAACCCGCCCAGTTCGATCAGCACCGCGAAGCACTTGACGAGAAGTTGTCGTTGGCCGACAACGTGGCCGAGGGACGCGAGTACATCGCCACTTCGCGCGGTGAACGCCACATCATCGGGTACCTCCAGGACTTCCTGTTCACCCCGGAGCAGGCACGCGGACCGATCACGCGGCTATCGGGCGGCGAACGCGCCAGGCTGATGCTGGCCCGCCTGTTCTCACGATCGTTCAATCTTCTCGTGATGGACGAGCCGACCAACGACCTCGATATCGAAACCCTGGAACTGCTCGAGGAGATCCTCCTCGACTATGACGGCACCCTGATTCTCGTCAGCCACGACCGGGCGTTCCTGGACAACGTCACCACGTCCGTGATCCATCTCGACGGCAGCGGCAACGCCGAGGAATTCAGCGGCGGCTACGACGAGTACCGGCGAGTGCGCGACGAGCGCGCTCGCAAGTCGTCGGCCCCGGAGACTTCCAAGGCAGACACGCGAACGCGAACGCGCGCCAAGTCCCGCAAGTTGAGCTACAAGCTTCAGCGCGAACTGGACGAGCTGCCTCGCACCATCGAGGCGCTCGAGAAGCAGATAGGCGACTTGCACGCCCAGATCGCGCGACCCGACTTCTACTCGGGGCCGCCCGAAGAGATCGCCGCCGTCACGTCGCGGCTCGAGGAGGCGGAGGCCGCACTGTCGGCGTGCTTCGATCGCTGGGAAGCGCTCGAAAACGCCACGGCGTGATGATTGCTACGCTGCGACCCCGTTCACTAAATCTTCGTTTACACCACTGCGGCCCGCGCACGAACTCGCATTCGGCATCCGGGTGAGCACCGGGGCGGTCGCGCCGCGCCGGTCGTCGGTGATTGCCGTCAGACCGTCCGCAAGCGGATGGCACCGCCGTCGAACCCGGCGCTGATGGTGCCGTCACCGTTGTCCACGATGCCGTCGACTCGATCGAGTTGGCATTCGAGGGCGTCGCGGACGACAATCCGCCGCCGCCCGTCGTCGATCTCGAACAAGCTGCCCGCCGGCGCTGCGCCGCGAAGGAAATTCCAGGCCCTGGCAAGGGACCAACTCGTTGACAGCACGCGGTCGGCGGCACGCGGCATGGGGTGCGACGTCGCGCGCGATTCGTCCTGAACAGTGAACCGTCCACGCTTTGCTTCGCCGGACCATGCCAGCAGCAAGCGCGCCGCCGCGTCTCCGAGCACTCGCTCGAGCGCTTCACGGGTTGCGCCGGCCGGCAGGACCGTGGGACTGGCCGCCGCGATTGCGCCGGCGTCCAGACGCTGCTCGACACGATGAATCGTCACGCCGGTACTCGACGCGCCGTCTCGCAGTTGCCAAAACAGCGGATCGGGACCGCGGTACGCCGGCAGTAACGAGGGATGCAAATTGACACTGGCAAAACGCGCGCATGCCGCGACGCGCGGCGCGAGGTGGCGCGGATAACAGGCAACGACGATCAGTTCGGGGCGAAGACGCGCGAGCTCGGCGCAAAGCGCATCGTCGTCACGATGGTCGATTATCTCGACGCCCTCGTTCAGCGCGAGCGACAGGTTCGACGGCGTCCCGGCCACGCAAGACCGGGGGAACCCTCGCGGCACTGCGGCGGGAGCGACCAGTCCCGCGACGTGCGCTCCCGGATCTGCCAGCAACCGCTCGAAGACCGTTCGAGCGAAAACCGAGTCCATGGCGACCAGGACGACCCTCACGACCGTGTCGACTTGATACGCGTCGCGATCGCATCAATCAACCGCAGCAGCAGCAGTATGGGAAAAACACCGTGGAGAAACAGGTCGAACCAGTCGACAGGGCGCGCCAGCTCGCCGGAGAAGAGCATCGCGAGCTTTTCGAACAGGTGCGGCGCGGGCACGAACGGCGCCAGGCCCAGCGTCGCCGAACCGAGGACGAGCAGGGGCCAGGGAATGCGCGTTATCCAGGAAGGCACGGAACCACCTTGGTCGGCGAAATGTCACAAGAATGCAGCCATATCGGCCAACGCGCAACCTTGGCCCGTCCGTGCGGCGCGGTTGGCGGCGGGCGGTTTCACGCCGTCGATACTTGCCGTACAATTCGCCCGCGTCCTAAACCACACGGGGAGTGCGCGTACCGCCCGGCGGTTCGCTGGAATATCGCCCTTTCGCCGCCCGAGCGGCAGACAAGGGACTCGGTGATGCGACGAAAATGCCATGAATGCAAACCTAGACAGCCGTCCACGCAAGGTCGTTGACGGCCGGGAGTACATCCGGTACGACGACTACTGGATTCGGTTCTACGAACCCCCCGAGGACTCCTACCGCGCCAGACGCGACCTCATCGACGCCCTCACGCGACGCACCTTCCATCACAGCGAACCCGGCATCAACACTCCGGGATACCGATTGGAACTTGCGCGAACCCGCTACGAAAAGCAAACCGACCCGGCCAAGAAACGGGTCAACGCGGCGATGCTCGCCGGCGCGCTGTTCAACCGGGCGACGGATATTTTCACGTCGGTGGTGGAAATGGAGGAAAAGGGTATCCACATCAGCCGTGACAACGAACTGCTGAAGGAATGCGGCCGCTGCTTTCGCGAGGCGCTCGAACTCGGCACCATGGTGCGTCACGTCAGCGGCGAGGAAGGCGTGGACGAGATGTGGGGCGAGCCCTTCAAGGTGTTCACGCTGTCGATCAAGGATTACTACGAAAGCCGCTATATCAAGATTGCCCAGACCATGCGCACCATCGACGACGTATCCTCGCGCATGGTCGAGGTATTTGAACCGATGGACGCGTTCCCCGGCATTGCCGAGCGAATCATCGCCTACGCGGACGTTGCCAAGCGATACACGGAAATGATGAAGACCGACCCCGACTTCTTCGTCATCTGGCCAGAGTACGTCGTGAACGGCGACAACCTGCTCGAGTATATTCCCGACGCGGACGAGTATGACCGCCAGATTTTCGAGAACCCCGAGCGAATCCACGCACTCAAGCTGCTGAAGAACGGGCGAGACCTGATCAGTCACGTGTCCGGCGTACGGGTTCCCATGCGAAAGAGCACCGCCACCTTCCTGTCACACCTCGACGACTTCCAGGCCTCGACCGGAAAGACCTGACAACGTATCCTCCACCAACAGATCGACCACCGCCTCCATCGCTTCGGCGCGTCCCGCACCGTTGACAATGGCGCCCTTGTAGCACTCGAGCTGGCGGTGTGCGCTGGTGCCGTGGGCGATGATGTTCCGCCCGTGGGCGATTTCTTCGCGACAATCGAAGTAGTCGGCGTCCTCGTCGACAAGCTCGAGCATTTCCTCGAACAGGTCGGAATAAGGGACGATCTGGCCACGCCCGAAGTCGATCAACCCTTCGTCGATGCCGTAGCGGTGTGCGCGCCAGCGGTTCTCTTCGACCAGCATCTGTGCATAGCGGCGCCATTTCATGTTGTTGCGCCTCAGGCGATAGAGCATTCTGAGCCAGCACCGGTACAACGCGGCCACGCAAATGGCGTCGTCGATGCGGGTACACACGTCCGCGATGCGCATCTCCAGTGTCGGGAAGCGCTCGGACGGCCGGATGTCCCACCAGATCTTGGTCGCATCCTCGATGATGCCCGCTGTGCACAGCACGTCGACGTGCCGACGGTATTCGGAAAAACTCTCGAAGTGCTCCGGCAATCCGGTGCGCGGCAGCTCGTCCCAGATGGAAACGCGATACGATTTCAGGCCCGTGTCGTGCCCGCACCAGAACGGCGAAGAGGTTGACAATGCGAGCAGGTGCGGAAGGATGTACGACGCCTGTCCCAGCAGATCGATGCGCAGGTCGTCATCCTCGATGCCCACGTGCACGTGCATACCGCTGATGGCCAGGCGCCGAACGACCTGCTGAAGATCCTCGGCAAGCTCGTTGTAGCGTTCCTTCGGGGTATGCTGCTGGCGCCCTTCCCTGGCGAAGGGATGCGTGGACGCCGCCATCAGCGCCAACCCATGTTCCTCGACGATGCCCGACACGGTACGCCGCAAGTAAAGCAGGTGCTCCCGCGCCTCGGCTATACTGGAACACACCGGTGTTCCGACCTCGATCTGGCACTGCAGGAATTCCGGCGTCACCTGTTCGCCGAGCACTTCGCGGCATTCGTCCATGAGTTCGGGTGGCGCCTCACGGATCAAGTTCCGGGTACGACGGTCGACGACCATGTACTCTTCCTCGATGCCGACGGTGAAACTCGGTTCGGCGATCATGAGTCGAACTCCATGCGGTAGTAGATGGATCGATCGGCGAGAACGTCGCGCAAAGCCTCGTGGAGCAGGCACGCCCAGCGTTCCATGCCCGGCTCATCCTCGATCAGGTCCTGACGGATTTCCAGCAACGCATGCGGAAAACCGTTGCCCTCGGCATGGACGTCCATGCCGTATCCCACCGGTTCCCGGGCGTGATACGGCTGGTTGTCTCCCACGCACAGGGAATCGTCCGATCGCAGGCGCTCGATCAGCGGCCCGGCAATGCGCCGGTCGCGGTTCCACAGCACCCCGACATGCCACGGACGCTCGAAGTTGCCCCACACCGGGGTAAAACTGTGAACCGCGATGATGGCCGGCACACCGCAGGACGCGTGCTTCTCGGCGAGCAACGCGGCCAGCGCATTATGGTACGGGAGGAAAATTTCCTCGATCCGCTGTGTCGCGTGAACATGAGAAATGTCCTGGTTACCGGGCACGTGGACGCCGTCGCTGACCGCCGGCATCGAGGTCGGGTCGTTGAGATGGCGGTTGAGATCGACCACCAGTCGCGAATAGCCCCCCAGGATGGCGGGCGCGTCGAGCCGCGCGGCGAGGCGCCGGGCAACCTCCGCGCATCCGATATCCCAGGCGATATGTCGCGACAATTGGTCGGCGCCGAGCCCGAGATCGTGCAACGACCGCGGTACGCGGTTGCTCGCATGGTCGCATGTGACGACCACGGGCGCCTCACCGCCGGGATTGAAGATTTCAAAGGGCGGCTGCTCATCCTCGGCCAGGATCGAGACGACGCCTGAGACCTGGGAATATTTGTGTATCATTCTCTGTGTTCGTTCGACGTGACCGACTGCGCCGCGCGGGCATCTTTCGCGGCGGATCATCTAATTATGGATCATACCCTTGCAACTTCAAGACCGCACCGTCGATGGTGAACATTCTCCCTGGTTAGATTACGCGCTGTTCGCCCTGGTCGCCGTGACCTGGAGCAGCTCGTTTCTTTTCATCAAGGTCGCGGTTGCCGATATCGGGCCGCTCAGCGTCACCGCCGGACGAATCCTCATCGCGGCGCTGATCCTGTACGCGTTTGTCCGAATACGCGGCCACGCATTGCCGAGTGATCCGTCAGCGTGGGCGCGATTTGCCGTCATCGGCGTGGTGGGCAACGTGACGCCGTTCTTCCTGATCGGCTACGGCGAGCAATCGGTGGATAGCGGCCTGGCGGCAATATTGATGGGCGCGATGCCGGTCGTGACCATCGTGCTGGCCCACCTGGTGATTCCCGACGAACCGTTCACGTTACGCCGCGGCGCCGGCGTGGCCATGGGATTCGGCGGCGTGATCGTGCTGGTGGGAGTGGACGCGCTGGGTGGCTTCGGCGCCTCGACGTTCGCGCAGTTGGCGATACTTGGCGGCGCGGTTTGCTATTCCATCTCCACCGTGTTCGTGCGCCGCACGGTAACGCTGAGCGGTCCGCAGCTGGCCGCGGGATCCCAGATCGTCGGCGCCACGGTCGTTGTCCCGCTGGCCCTGGTCGTCGAGCGGCCATGGACCTTCGCGCCGTCGGCGTCGGCGCTATGGTCGATGGGCATGCTGGGCGTGTTCTCGACCGCCGTCGCCACGCTGATCTATTTCCGGTTGGTCAAGCGGCTCGGCGCCGGGAAACTGTCGCAGGTGAACTACCTGATCCCGGTGCTCGGCGCCGCTTGGGGCATGATTTTTCTCGGCGAGCGATTCAATCCGTCCACCTTTGTCGCGCTGGCGATGGTGCTTACCGGTATCGCCATCGTTTCGGGTCGACGATCCGCGGCGGCGTCCCGGGAGCCGGCGCGGTGAGACGTCGACGGAAGGTTGCCGACTCGCGCACGATTTCACCGGTCCTCGGGTGGGTCGTTCTCACCGGGCTGGTTGCCTGGGGCGGTTGGGTGCTGTGGAACACCGGCATGTTGGAACGGCTGACTGCAGGCGACCCCAGCCGACTGAGCTGGGTGATACTGGCGATGTATGCCGCGACACAGGTATACGCCGGCACCCTCGCCGTGTCCCTTCACCGAGACGCCCGGCTGGTCGAGAATGGTGGCCGCGGCGCCGGCGAAGCGGATCACCCGCTGGCCGCCTACATCGCTCACCGGGAGCGCGTCGACGGCGGGGATGAGGACGAACACGCCTATGTTCGTTCGTTGCTCGCCGATCGGTTGTCATCCGGGTGGTTTATCGCCGACCTGATGTTCAAGCTGGGCCTGATCGGCACGGTAATCGGCTTCATCCTCATGCTGGGCGCGATCACGGACCTGTCATCGATGGATGTCAACCAGGCCCAGCGCATGCTCGGCGACATGTCCGCAGGCATGCGCCTGGCGTTGTACACGACGCTGACGGGACTGGTCTGCGGGGCTCTCACCGGCGTGCAGTTTCACCTGCTCGAGCGCAGCGCCGACACGCTCGTGCGGCGCGTGTGGGCCCAGGTCAACACACCATCCGACCCGCCCCCGGTCTCGTGAAACACCGCGCCTACCGCACCGATCCGTTCATCGACCTGCTGTTCAACGCGCTGCTGGGCTTTACCATGCTGTTCTTTATCGCCATCGTGTTCATGAACCCGGAGGCGCTCAAGGCCCGGGTGAACCTGAAGGCAGAGTACATCATCTCGGTGACGTGGCCGGACCACCGCCGCGACGACATCGACGTCTGGGTCGAGGATCCCTACGGCGAGGTGCTGTCCTACCTGCAGAAGGACGCCGGCTGGCTGCATCTCGACCGCGACGACCAG